>VFKY01000135.1 GCA_009885275.1 Verrucomicrobiota bacterium
CCTCGCCCTTGGTGCGCCCAAAGATGAGCTGATGGAAGAAAAATTAAAGTCCGAGTAACCCAAGTTTCATTATGCAAGAAACGGGATCAGGCATCGAACATCACGCCGCGCTTGAACTAGCCGCGCTTGATGTAGCCGGTCTAAGGAGGAGCCTGCGTACCCTCGTCCCATTGTCCGGTTCTCAAGTCAAATGGCACGGACACCCGTTGCTTAATTTTTCTTCCAATGATTATTTGGGGCTCTCTGCCTGTGACGAACTTAGGGCCGTCATGACCGAGGCGATCGGGCGATATGGAGTCGGCGCAGGCGCTTCAAGGCTGGTCTGCGGTAATCATGCTCCACACGAAGAACTCGAAACCACACTTGCCGCCTTTAAAGGAACCGAGGCAGCGCTCGCATTTTCAAGTGGTTACGCCACGGCACTAGGAACTATTCCCGCCCTCTGCGGATCGAATGATATCATCATTCTCGACAAATTGTGTCACGCGTCGCTCATTGATGCCGCCAAACTGAGTGGGGCAACCATTCGAATATTTCCTCACAATCATTTGGAAAAACTGGAACGCCTGCTCCTGAATGCTCGCAAAGTGGGTGACGTCAATAAGCGCATCCTTGTGATCACAGAGTCCATCTTCAGCATGGATGGAGATGCGGCATTGCTGCGTGAAATCGTTGAACTTAAAGATAAATATCATGCGTGGCTTCTCGTGGATGAGGCGCATGCGGTAGGCATTCTTGGTCCGCAAGGACGCGGATTGATTGCCGCATTGGGGTTGGAAAAACGAGTGGAATTGCAGATGGGAACCTTGAGTAAAGCGCTCGGGGTCAGCGGTGGTTATCTCGCGGCTCAACGCTCCGTCATTGACCTGCTGATCAATAAGGCGCGGAGCCTCATCTATAGTACCGCACCACCGCCCGCCTTGGCCGCCACCGCCAGTGCGGCGATTAAGTTGGTGCAGAGCCCTGTGGGCGATGCCTTACGCATAAAGCTAATGCAACATAAACAGTCGATACTCCCCCTTCTCGGCGACAACAACCAAGCGAATCTCCCCGCAGCAATCCTGCCTATCATCATTGGCGATGAAACAGTAGCCGTGAATACGAGCGAGGCTTTACTGGAAGCAGGTTTTCTTATTCCCGCCATTCGTTATCCGACGGTAGCACGTGGCACCGCTCGGCTGCGCCTCACTTTAAGTGCCGCTCATGAAGCGCAACAGATCGAAGGTCTTATCACGAGCCTTCTCAATCTTGTGCCGCAACTGCATGGGAGCAAAGAGCGCGCGTTGAAGAAAACGACAGAGTAATCCGTGACGACTCGCGAGCGCGTAATCAAATACTATGCCGCTATGCCGTGCAAAGGCGCGCAGCAAATATTTACTCGTCACTTCTTTCGCAAAATTTTCTTTGGCATGAGCCAGCCCAGCATCACCCATTTGTTGACAGCGTGTTGGATCTGCAAGCAGGGCGGCCAGCAGCCCAGTCAACTGCTCTGGTTGTTGTTCATTGCAGAGTAACCCAGTAATTCCATCAATCACCATTTCTGGGACACCTGCTAAACGAGTTGAGACACACGGTAAACTTGCCGCCATCGCTTCCATCAAAACCGTCGGGAGATTATCCTTGCCGCCATCCTGTTCCGTTTTGCAGGCAAGCGCAAAGACCTGAGTTTCTTCCGTAAGTAATCGCATGATCTCAGGCATCCCCAAGGGACCAGTGAAGGTTACACAATCATGAAGGTGCAGTTTTAAAATTTGAAACTTCAAGTCTTCTTCCAAAGGGCCCTCTCCGACAATGCGACAATGAAAACTCACTCCACGATCACGAAGTAATCCACATGCTGAAATCAAATCATCATAACCCTTTTTTTCAATCAGACGCCCCACGCTAAGAATGCCACCTGCCGCCTTCGAGCGATCGGCCTTCAATCGCTCCGAGATGAATGGTTCAAGATCGAGGCCATTATAAACGCGTTGCACGCGTGCGGCAGCTGCGGGAAATCGACTCTTCAAATCCGCTGCGGTGAAATCACTCACGGTCACGATCAAGCTGGCATCATTGGCTAACTGTAACGCAGGGGGAATGGCATCTGTCTGCTGACAAAAGATATCATTGGCATGAGCCGTGAAACTGTAACTATGCCCATGGAACTTGCGCAACCACCAACAAGTGCGGGCGCCAACACCGGCGAAGTGCGAATGCACATGCTTAATCTCTGGCCCCAATTCCTGGAGTTTTTTTCCAATCCAAGCGGCTTCATAGACACGCATTTTATCGGGGCGATCCGCCCAATGACGCAACGTCAAGACCACACTTTGAGGCAACTGATTGGCATCTTTCCAGGCTTTGATCTGCTGCACCAAGCCCTCCTCATCAGGAAGAAACACGACACGATCCAGAAGCTCTGCCGGAAAATGCTTGATACTCTCATCGCGTGTATTGTGAATGGAAAAGATAAGCGGGCGTACGCCTTGCTGTTCAAGTCCCAGAATCTCCCGCACACAAAATGTCTGGGTGAACGTGGGAAAACGTTCAAAGACATAGGCAAGATGATAACAAGACATACTAGATACTAAATAGGCATGACCTCAAAGCTGTGCAAGCACTCAGCCTGAAAGAGATATTCCCCTACCCCTTAACGGCTGTCCACAATATCGTGAAAAATCACTGCCTCACTTACCCGTTTATATCTGGTCGAATTCCTTCTTAGCGAAAGCGGCACGTTCTTGAGGACTTGCCTTGAGCATCGTTCACGATTATTCCGAAGCACATCGCGCCAAGTTTCATGAAAGGGATTACTCAGGCCAGAATGCCTTTCACCACCTTTACTTCCTCGACACCAGTAAGCCGCTGATCAAGCCCCTGAAACTTGTAGCTGAAGGCGCTGTGGTTAATGCCCATGAGGTGAAGAATCGTGGCATTTAGCTCATTGAGATGCACGCCATCTTTGACAATATTATAGCTAAAATCATCGGTCTCACCATAGGTCGTTCCGCCTTTCACTCCTGCCCCAGCCATCCACATACAGAAATTCCTTGGATGATGGTCGCGCCCGTAATTATCTTTGGTCAGAGTACCCTGTGAATACACCGTGCGACCAAACTCTCCGCCCCATACCACCAGCGTGTCCTCCAGCAATCCGCGTTGCTTTAAATCCTTCACAAGCGCCGCGCAAGCCTGCTCGGTGTCTTTGCATTGCGCAGCGATGTTCACTGGAAGCCCACCATGCTGATCCCAACCGCGATGCAATATCTGCACAACGCGCGTGCCGCGCTCCAGCAAGCGACGAGCAAGCAAGGCGCTTTGCGTAAAGCTGCCTGGACGGCTGACATCAGGGCCATACATATCCAGTGTCGTCTTGGACTCACCGCTAAGATCAGCAAGTTCAGGCACGCTTGTCTGCATCCGGAATGCCATTTCGTATTGCGCGATACGCGTTTGGGTCTCTGGATCACCGAAACGTTCGAAATTTTGTTGGTTCAGTTTGTTGAGAGCATCGAGCATCGTACGACGGTCACTAGGGTCAACGCCCGGGGGATTCTTCACATAAAGGACCGGATCACCCACAGCGCGAAGGGCCACGCCACTGTGTTTCGTGGGCAAGAAACCACTGCTCCACATACGGGTGAAAAGCGCCTGCGCGTTCCCAGAGGAGGGAAAGTTCGGGGTGAGCACCACAAACGATGGCAGATCGTTGCTTTCACTACCGAGACCGTAACTGATCCAAGAGCCGAGACTGGGCTTACCCGGCACTTCACTACCCGTCATCACGAACGTGCAAGCCGGGTCGTGATTGATCGCCTCGGTATGAACACTCCGAATCAGCGCCATTTCATCAGCTATCTCGTGAATGTGCGGCACCAACTCGCTCATCCACATGCCGTTCTTGCCGCACTGAGAGAATTTGAAAATGCTTGGCGCTACCGGGAAGCGAGCTTGCCCGCTCGTCATACCCGTAATCCGCTGACCATTGCGGACACTATCAGGCAAATCTTTGTCGTAAAATTTCTGCAACTCCGGCTTATAATCAAATAGATCAAGCTGCGACGGTGCACCATTCATGTGCAAGTAGATCAGTCGTTTCGCCTTCGGCGCGAATTGTGGATAACCCGTCAATGGAGGATGCACCTGTGATTTACTAACGGCAGCACCTAGTGCGCGTTCGCCCATGATTGAAGCGAGTGCAATTCCGCCAAGATTTAGTCCTGCTCCTTGAAAGAACTGACGACGGGTTTGGGCGTAATGATAATCGATGAGGGGGTTCATATTTCGAAAGTAGGCTGTCCCAGCCCTTAAGTTTTGACAGGTATGGCTTGAAGCAAGCCTTCTACATTTTTCAGTTCTTTGTCACTGTTTCATCAAGATTAAGCAGCAAATTTGCCACCATCGTGTAGGCGGCCAGTTCACTAGCGTTAAGTTTTTCATCGCGTTTTGATTCGCCATAACTGACAGCAAGATTCGCCGCTTCGACATTGGCCTGATATTTTACAAGATGCTGATTGAATGTCTCCTGCACGATCGCGAGCTCGCTCTCGCTAGGTTTGCGTGAAGTTACATTGCGCCAGGCCCAAGTGATACGATCTGCGGAACTTGCCCCACCTTCGAGCAACATGCGTTGCGCCAAATTTCGTGCGGCCTCGAAATGCTGAATATCGTTCATTAATTGCAATGCCTGAAGTGGCGTATTGCTCCGTTCACGACGGGTGCAGGGTTGCTCACGATTCGGGGCATCGAAAGTTGCCATGAATGGTGGCGGAGCAGTGCGCTTCAAAAAAGTATAAAGACTGCGGCGATAAAGCCCATCACCCTTGTCCTGCACATAGTTGCGCGTATTGCTGCCACCAAATCCCACAGGTTCCCATATATTTGGTGGTTGATAGGGACGCACCCCTTTGCCCCCGATGGTTGGGTTCAGTAAATTCGAAACAAAGAGCGCATTATCTCTCAATACTTCCGCATCAAGACGGAAGCGCGGACCGCGTGCATACAACCGATTCTCAGGGTCTTTGGCGAGCAGTTCCGGTGAGGCTTTCGTGCCTTGTCGATAAGTGGAACTTGATACCATCAACTTCACTAACGCTTTTACATCCCAGCCACTCTCACGGAAATTGCTTGAGAGCCAGTCGAGCAATTCGGGGTGACTCGGTGGTGTCCCTTGGGAACCGAAGTCACTTGAAGTTTTCACCAGACCGATACCAAAAAACTGCTGCCAAAAACGGTTCACGGTCACACGGGAAGTAAGTGGATGTTCTGGCGCGACCAACCAATCCGCGAGATCAAGACGCGTATAGTGATCACGCTTCGGTAGCGGAGGGAATGCGGCGGGAGTGCCACGTGAGACCTTATCGCCGGGCTTATTGTATTGACCGCGTATCATGACGAACGATTCACGATCCTTCGGCATATCCGCCATAATCAAGGTGGCAGGAATCATTTCTTCCAATGCTTTCTTCTTTGAGATTATGGCCAGCTTTTCGCCGCGAGAACCTTCCACGATACTGCGAGCCCCCTGATATTCGTTTTCAAACCACCAGTCCTGCAACTGTCTTGTTTCGGCGACAGACCACTCAGATGGCTTCTTGCCACGCACGAGGGTAAGAAGCTCATTCGGCAATCCTTCGACCCGTTTGCCTTGATTTTTTTCAGCCCATATTTTCCAAGACCACTGCGGATCCTTTGCAGGGTCAACGCTCGAGTTGATGCTCATACGATCCCAGTGAACGGTGCCACCGAATTGGGTAAAGGCATAACCCGTGACCTTCATGCCCGGCTTCAATCCGAGCTTCTCTGTCGCAACTTCGAGTTTCACCCATTCACCAGCCTTGGGAAGCCCGCCCATTTGCACTTTCTCTGGCGTCCTTACTTTACCAAAAGGAATCGCACCTTCCTCACCCCAGACAGCGCGATGATTCCAACCTTCCACATGATACTGCACCATGATCGCCTTCGGTGGGCTTGCCGGATCAATATAACAATACGTTGAAATCTTCCCATTCGGAGGAATGTCGAAGCTCGCGCCGCTGACAAAATAATCTTGCGCCACATCGATTGCTGTGCGCTTGAGTGCTGTGGTACCGCTGAACACCGGACCTTGCTCTTTAGTGATGATACTGGTCGGCGCGCCGGCGACCTCTACTTTCACCCCAGCAGGAAATCCATCATCAAACCACACCACCTCACTCGTCTGCACTGGCGGGGGTGGTGTTATTGTGGCGGGGTCGATATAACTCATTTTTGCAATCGCATCACGGATCTTCACCTCTGTAGTAACTATACTCGCATCAAAGCCCGCGATCTGCTTATCCTGCTCGGCTGTCGCCAGTCGCAATGTCGGTGCGGTAAGTAGAATATTCCCATCCATCGCCGGATCAGCCGCGGAATTAAAAAATGCATACAATGAGTAGAATTCGCGCTGAGAAAGTGGGTCGAACTTATGATCGTGGCACACGGCACAACCCGCGGTCAGCCCCATCCAAACCTCTACCGCTGTTGACGTACGATCCACCGCATAGCGAAATACAAACTCTTCATTAATACTGCCACCTTCGCTGGTCGTCACATTGCACCGGTTAAACCCCGAGGCAATTTTTTGATCAACCGTTGCATTCGGCATCAGGTCTCCCGCAAGTTGCCAGCGTGTAAAATCATCAAAATGTAGATTATCATTAAATGCTTTCACGACCCAGTCGCGATATGGCCACATGGAACGCTCATTATCCAAGTGCAGTCCATGAGTGTCACCATAGCGCGCAAGATCGAGCCAGTAACGCGCCATGTGCTCACCATAGCGCGGAGACTTGAGAAGGCGATCTACCACAGCCTCATAGGCTTGCGGCGCTGCGTCTGCAAGAAACGCATCCACTTCTGCAAGCGTAGGCGGTAAGCCTGTTAAGTCGAAAGTTACCCTGCGAATCAGTGATTCCTTATCAGCCTGAGCATTCTGTTGCAAGCCCTCCTCCGCAAGTCGCTCCAAGACGAATGCATCCAAAGGATTCCGGATTTCGGACGGCGGATTTTGTATGGGTGGCACCGCTGGAGTCTTCGGCGTGATGAACGACCAGTGCGCCTGATATTCCGCTCCTTGCTCAATCCAACGCTTCAAAATTTCACGCTGCTCTGCGCTCAGCTTCTTGTGCGAGTCGGGTGGAGGCATCAAGTCATCCTCATCCGTCGTGATGATCCGCTGCCAAAGACTACTGGCTTTAATGTCGCCCGGCTTGATCGCCACAGCACCATCCTCATTCGCTTTCAAGGCTCCTTCCATCACATCAAGGCGCAGATCCGCTTTTCGGTGTTTAGAATCAATCCCGTGACAAGCAAAGCAGTTGTCGGAAAGGATGGGCCGAACATCCCGATTGAAGCTCACTTTATCTTTCGTGGCTGCCTGCAAGGAAAACAGACTGATCACAAATAGGTAAGCAAAAATAGTAAAGAGACGATTCATGAAGGTTTAAATTAGAAGTATGAGAGCACTGAAAATACGATCCTAACTCGAATTTATATCAATTTATCTGCCTGAGCTACATTGTAAAAATTCACCGATACTCGATCACGAGATAATCATCTCGAATTTCCTATGCACAGGTTAAAATCTTGCTAGTCTCGCGCCTTTATGAACCAAGGACGCACCCCACTTTATAGATCTCTCACGCGCGCCATGCAACTGGCTGGCCCTGCCGTGTCAGATAAAACCCGACGGAACTTCCTAAAAATCGCAGCGGCATCGGGCGTGGCAGCCCTCACGGGTCTTGGTAGCGCCAAAGATGCAAAAAAAATCGGCGGCCCAGTCGCTGTAGTTGGTGGAGGCATCGCCGGCTTAACCGCAGCCCATCGATTGATGAAAGCTGGAGTCGAAGTGCATCTTTATGAAATGCAAAACCGCTTTGGGGGCCGCATGCTCACCAAACGCAACTTCAACAAAGAGGGCATGTTTGTCGAACTCGGCGGCGAGTTGGTAGACTCCAATCATAAAGATTTGATTAAACTCGCCAAAGAACTTGGTGTTGAATTACAGAATCTCAAAAAGGGTGAAGACGGTTTGGATTACTACTATTTCAACGGGAAGACTTACACCGACCACGATGTCATTCCAGCCATCGCACCGCTCATGAATCAAATCGCCTCTGATGCCGACGGGCTCTATGACGATAAGGATGCGTTTACCGATAAAGCGCGAAAGCTCGATAACATCAGCCTTAAAAACTATCTCAAAACAGCAGGCTCAGGAGTCGAGGACTGGGTGATCAAGCTAATCGAAACGGCCTATGTACCGGAATTCGGGTTGGATTCGCATCTTCAGTCTTGTTTGAACATGGTAGATTTTATCAATCCCGTTACTAAAAAAGGATTTGAGATCTTTGGTGACAGTGATGAAGCCATTCGCATCAAAGGGGGAAGCGACACCTTGTCGACCGCTGTTTTTGAAACGATAAAAAATGGAGTGAGCGTCCGACCTGGGCATCAACTGATCCGCATCTCGGAAATAGGTGCCAAACACAAATTAACTTTTAACACCAAAGATGGCACCGTAGCGCCTACTTATGATCATGTGATCATGACGATACCCTTCTCGGTTTTACGCACTATCAACGGGATTGATAGCCTACGCCTGACCAGTGAAAAAATGCGCTCCATTAATAAAATGGGATTTGGCACAAACGTAAAAATTATGGCTGGATTCGTTGACCGGTCTTGGAGGAATCCTTTGGGGAAAGGTAAATCGTTCTGCAATGGCAGTGTGTTTACGGACAAATCATTCCAGACGACATGGGAGACAAGCCGAGGACAGGAAGGCACAAGCGGTATCATTACCAACTTCATGGGCGGCTCCCCTGCGGAAAACTATCAGCCAGATTACCTTAATAAATTCCTTAAAGAAGCGTCGGCCTTGTTTCCTGGATTAAGTACAAAATTCGACGGTAACAAAGCCGTGATGAACTGGCCTAAGGTAAATACCATAAGAGCCAGCTATAGTTGTCCTCTCGTCGGGCAATATACCTGGGTCTATCAAGCTGCAGCCACGACAGAGTGCGAGGGCCGCCTGCTCTTTGCCGGTGAACATACCAGCTTTGAGTCGCCAGGTTATATGAACGGTGCTGTCGAATCCGGTAATCGGGTAGCAAATGAGTTGCTAGGTGTGGGCTAGTTCACGGCGCACGCAGATCATAGCAAAGGATGCGTTGACCCGTTTTCCCTCGGACCTGTTCTTCGTAATTTTGCATAACATAGAGTAATCCATTTCGTACAGCGGGCAGACACCAAGTATGCGGCGCATAAAAAAGCTGGGTTCGAGCCTCTATCTTGCAGTCTTCAGGAGAAAGATTTAGCCAGAGTAAGCTACCCAATTCACCGAGACAAAGACATCTGCCATCCACCATGAGCAGACTTGCCCGCTGCACATTCAGGGCCGCTGGCTTTCCGGGGTTCAATTCCGCATCCTCCCATGACAGGTCCTTGCGCCACTGCTCCACTCCAGTGTCGGCACTGACACAAACGAGTCGGGCGATGCGCTCGGTCTCACCATCAATGGCATAAAGGTACCCATCTTTGTAGAGAGGGTTCATCCAATGAATCGCTAACTTCTTGGATCGCCATATCTCTTTGGCTTTAAGTTTATCATCAAACTCCAGCATCACTCCACCGATCGGACGGCCTTTCGGGTAGGCCGTACTGATGAATACGCGATTCTTTTCAGCAATGACAACAGGTGAAGTCGCGTTGACCGAAATATGATCGTCTGCACGCCATGGAAAACGATCATGCACGGTGCC
>VFKY01000246.1 GCA_009885275.1 Verrucomicrobiota bacterium
ACCCCAGTTGCTCAAGTTGCCACGCTTTCCTTGACCCCATGGGCTTTGCGATGGAGCACTATGATGCGGTGGGACGTTGGAGAGACACTGATAATAATCAGGCGATTGACGCGACGGGGAAGTTGCTCACAGGTCAGGCGTTTGATGGTGTTGAGCAGTTGCGAAAGGTTTTAGTAAAAGACCGTAAAAACGACTTTACCAAGTGCCTAGTGGAAAACCTCCTTATCTATTCCACAGGACGTGGATTGGAATATTCAGATAAACTTTTTGTGAAGCAGATGGTCCAAAGCGCTGAGCAAAACGGTTACAAATTTCAAGACATCATTTTTTCGGTGATCGAAAGCGCACCCTTTCAAAAAATGAGAGTGAATCAAACGAAGAAGAAGGCAGAGAAATAATCTATCACGACTTGAGCTCTACACTCGCGACAACTGACGTCGCAGCGCGAAGTCCAGCGTTACGACGATCCCTGCGAGGGAGACAATCATGACGAACAGATTAAACCAGAGCGTGCTCACTCGCAGTTCTTCATACCAGGGCTTGGCAATGGAATTTCTGGTGTTTTTGATAACGCTGTCGCTTTTTCCTTCCGAAACTGAGCTTTGCAAAAGGGGATAGGTTTTTATGGTGCCGAAGAAAACATTCGGGCTTGATTCACGACGATAGTCCTCGCGCTCCATTTCCGCTTTGGTCACAAGATCGAGAACTTTGCGATTCACGTATATTTCCTCTGCACTGACGCCTTTTTTACCCTTCATCATCACTTGTTGAGGATCAAGACGGCGGACGGCAAGTCCCTTGCGGATGGCATTCAAGCGGTTACTGACATCGTCGGCATTGAGGTCTTGTAGCCCTGAAACAGCGGCAAGAGCCTGTTTGGTGATGGTTAGCTCCTCGTTCTGTTCCGGGGTCATCGGAACATCTCTGGGGAGACTGATCAGTGATTGAATACGTGACTCAAGAGCCTCCTGGGTGTGCGTATAGGGATTAAGCTTTGCCTGCGAAATGATGACACTTTCGTAGGACCAACGAAGAGGCATGAAGTGGCAGATGAAGGGGACTTTGAGCTTACTAGCTTCGGCGCTACCGCCCGCCTCTCCCTTTTCAACCCAGCGTCGTATGGAATAAACAAAATCGAGATTGCGATTCATTTCTTCATATTTGATGAGCGCTCCACCTAGTATAATCTGTGGAATTAGTAATAGGGGAATGATGTTTAGCGCTGTGCGAATGTCATGCACCAATGTAGAAACGAGAAGTCCGATGCAGACACCCGTGACGGATGTGAGAAACATCCAACCCAAGTGAACTAAAAACATCTCCCGTAACTCCAGCACTGCGTTGCCGATGAGTAAATAAATGACGCACTGAATTAGGGAGAAAGTCGAGAGGGCAAGAAGTTTACCAATAATGTAGTAGCCAACGCGCAGGTTATGATTTCGTTCCCTATTTAACATCGGGCGATCGCGAATGATTTCATCGGCGCTGTTGGTCAGGCCGAGAAACATGCTAACCACGAGACTAAGAAAAATATAGGTGGGAATGTGAAAGGCGCTCGCGAACGAGTAATTTTCATTTTCAGAATAGCGTAATACAAGAGAAATAAGAAGCGCCAGCGCGGGCGCCTCTAACAAAGTGGTAAGCAAATTGGCTCTGTTTCGTAGTTTACTGAGAAACGATCGCTTGATCATGGTTGCGAGGAGGACGGACTCCTCGCGTGAGCTGTGTTTGAGGGGCTTTGGGAGTTTACGATGCTGATTTGCCAAGGAATCCAATCGTGAGTCTTCGAGCCTTGTTTCAGATTGGGAAACGCTGCGTAAAAGCACGTGAGTTTGATAACGATCACGCCAAAAATTAGGTGGGAATCGTCGCGCTGGAATTAAGTGTCCATCACTCGTCTGCTCATGAATGATATCGCCGCTGATGTCTCGAAGCGGTGTTTCAAGAACATCAAAAACCATATCTGGGGTGACGATATCCGGCATGGCGGTTTTGCCAACGGTACCACTCTGACGTGATTCTTCGCAGAGGGCCTGCCAGAAATATTCAAGCATTCCCTGAGGCGTGCCGAAGTAAGCCATCTTGCCGCCTTTATCGAGCAGAAGAGCCTTATCGAACATTTGCATGAGTTTCATGCTGGGTTGATGAATGGAGGCAAAGACGATCTTGTTGCGAGCAAGGGAGCGAATGAGTTCTAAAACATGCTCTGAGTCTTTGGATGAGAGGCCGGAGGTTGGTTCATCAAAAAGATAAATATCTGCGATGCCTATCATATCGAGGCCTGCGTTGAGCCTCTTTCTCTCCCCTCCGCTGAGATATTTTTGTTGTGGAGTGCCGGCGAGGCGGTGTCGCATTTCATTTAGCCCGAGCTCCACCAACTTGGCATCCACGCGTTTGCGTCGCTCCTCAACGGGAAGATGGGGGCAACGTATGGCGACCGAGTAATCGAGATTTTCTTGTACCTTCAGCAGTGAGTCGAAGGCGTCTTCTTGTGGGATGTAGGCGATGTAGGGACACAGATTATCAAGACTGCCATAAAGCGGAAATCCGTTCATTTGGATGTCGCCTGATTTCGGTTTTAGCTGTCCGGCCAATGTCCGTAGTAGGGTGCTCTTACCGCAACCGCTGGGGCCCATGACGCAAATCATCTCTCCGCGGCGAGCTACTAGACTTATCCCATCCAATGCCGTGTCGCGTTGATCAAACCGATGTCCTATCTCACGCAATTCCACCTGACGGATGACATTCCGCTCCTCTTCGATAATGCGGTCGGCAAAGTGACAGCGCAGATACTGTCCTTCACCAAGAATAAGGGTGTCACCATCGCTGAGAGATGCTCGTTCTTTGATGAGCATTTCACCCACATAGATGGGGCGATCAGAGCGAAGAATTTCCAGTTCCCCAGTTTTTTCCTCGTAGTCACAAAAAATCTTGAGAAGGATTTCACCGTCACCATCTTGGGAGAGTAAAATATCTCCTTCTTCCAGTAGGTCAGCATTGTTGGAGACAAGGTAGGTGTTTCGACTTCCTTCAAGACGGAACTGCTCACCAAACTCTCTGGCACGTCGGCGCAGTTCCTGGAGGGATATTTCAACCTCCCCCTTGGCAATGATGATGTCTTCTATAGAGGCTTCAATTTTGGTGCCTCCACTAAGTGCGATACCATTGATGGTTATATCGGTGTCTTTTAACGCTTCAATGGTGACCCCGAGCCCGAAGCTAAGTCTGAGATTGGTGCTCCGGCTGCGGTTTTGGGAGATTTCAGCACTGCCTTCTTCCGTAAGGGTGAGGTAAAGTTGTATGCCAGTGAGATTTTTCTTGGCATTGAAGTAGGAGATAAGATCGGCATAATCTAACGAGGCATCTTCCAGCACGACTCGTTCTCCTTGGTAAAGACGGGAAAAGTCCCCCGGTCGAAGGGTGCGACTGCGCACCAGCACAGGAACTGATCCGGTATTTTTTAATAGCACGAGATTTTGGTATCGAAAGGCCGCGACCGTGCATCCATCGCTGAGTGAGCGAAGCAAAACATCGCAGGGAGCGAGTGCGCCGATGCGTAGCATTTCCAAAGGATGCCCCCCTTTGGTTTTAAACTCGCTTTCTTCGGAGGACGAGCCTTCAGCGTTGAGTTGATAAACAATATCAATGGCCTGGGAAGCAATGCCAAGATTGGTCATGAAGAGATAAAACTCGACCAACTGCTGTCGAGAATTTTCTGAACGAGAGATTAACAAGTAGAGTTGAACTCCGAGCAAGATTTTTTGCTCCATGCCGAGAGTTCGACTCAGTTCCCGTGCTCGGGCGCTGAGGTCCTGTGGTTTCTGTAATGCCTCAAAGTAGATGCGCCGCAGTTCGGAGTAGATGGCCTCTGGGTAATCGTAACGCATGAAGCCGAGGCTGGAGTCTATTTCCTCCTCCATCACTGAACCATCGATCTTGCTGAATCCAGCAAAGACCTCCATGAGCACGGGCAACATGGTGTTGGCCGTGGGATCAGCGCTGCGTTTGGTAATGCGATGCCAAAGTCGTCTCCACCAGCGACCTCTACTGGCGAGCAGGGGGATAACTTGCCGCTGCGCACTGCTGGTGGTGCGATGGGTCGTGGGGGTAGGCTCGGACGCTTGCGAACTCATGAACGGGCTCAGACTAGGCGTTCATTGACGAGGCACAAGGTGCAAGTTTGATATAGCGACTAAGGGCGAAAAAATTGTGCGCGATAAGGCGTGGCGATACGTATTAGCTATTGAACAACAATTTGTGTATCTTAACTAAAGGATGCTTTATTGACTTTCCTTTGCCACACCTGCCATCAGGTGTATCATTGCACTCCTTATATTTCACCTACGGTTATGTTTGACGAAGAACCCACCCCACCCCGCAACAACCGCAAACCACAAGATCCTCCATTCAACTGGAAGGGCCTTGTGCTGCTTGGCGCATCTGCACTATTTATTGCATGGGCTTTTTTTATTAGCCAAGACAAATCCATCACGGGTGGCAGCGAGATCAAATTCGCGGAACTTAAGCAAATCGCGCGCGAGCATCGGGTTATTTGCAATAAAGATAAGGCGCTTTTTCTCGTAACCGATCCCAGCACAGGCCGTGAATTTTTGAAGGGTTTTTATCTCAATGGGGCAGCCCCTGAAGGGAAGGCCGTTTCTGCAGAGGCAGCTTTTACGACCAATGTAAATATCGCCTTCCAGAAGGATGAAATTTATGCCTTGCTTAAAGAAGTCAATGATACGCGAGTGGGCACCAATCAAAATGAATTGATCATCACTCCGCTTTATAACACGAGCTACATTGGGACGATCTTTATGACGGCGCTTCCCATTTTGGTGCTTGTCGGATTGTTTCTGCTTATTCGTCAGCAGATGAAGTCCGCCGGACGTGGCGCCATGAGTTTCGGCAAGAGTCGAGCTAAACTACTCAATCAAGATCGTAATAAAATTACCTTCAAAGACGTTGCGGGTGTTGAGGAAGCGAAAGAAGAAGTTTGGGAGCTTGTGGAGTTCCTCAAAGATCCAAAGAAGTTCCAGAAACTTGGCGGCCGCATTCCCAAGGGTGTTCTGATGGTTGGTGCGCCAGGTACAGGCAAGACCCTGCTTGCGAAAGCAATTGCTGGTGAAGCAGATGTGCCTTTCTTTAGTATTAGTGGTTCCGACTTCGTGGAAATGTTTGTCGGTGTCGGTGCCAGTCGTGTGCGCGACATGTTTGAACAGGGCAGAAAGAACGCGCCCTGCCTTATTTTTATTGATGAAATTGATGCCGTAGGGCGTCATCGCGGGCAGGGTCTTGGGGGTGGTCATGATGAGCGCGAGCAGACTTTGAACGCCATGCTTGTAGAGATGGACGGGTTTGAGACTCAAGAAGGCGTTATTATCATTGCGGCTACGAACCGTCCCGATGTACTCGATCCAGCATTGCTTCGTCCAGGTCGTTTTGACCGCCAAGTGACCGTCAGCCTTCCAGACGTTAAAGGCCGCGAGGAAATTCTTCGTGTTCACGCCAAGAAGGTTAAGTTAAGTGAGGATGCCAACATCTCTAAAGTCGCCCGCGGCACCCCAGGTTTTTCCGGAGCAGAACTCGCAAACATTATCAACGAAGCAGCATTGCTAGCCGCGCGTCGCAATTTGAAATCCATCGGTACACCTGAGCTTGAAGAAGCTCGCGACAAGGTGCGTTGGGGAAGAGAGCGCCGCAGCCTAGCACTTAGTGAAAAGGAAAAGGAAAACACAGCTTATCATGAGGCTGGTCACGCCATCCTCATCGAAATGCTGGAGCATACCGACCCATTACACAAGGTTACCATTATACCGCGTGGCCCATCTCTCGGTTCCACAATGTGGTTGCCAGAAGAGGACAAATTTACACATCGCAAAAGTGAACTCCTTGATGACCTTGTTGTCGCCATGGGAGGACGTGTGGCTGAAGAAATTCAATTCGGCGATGTTACCAATGGTGCCATGGGCGACATTCGTCAGGCCACCTCTATAGCTCGGAGCATGGTCTGCTCTTGGGGCATGAGCGAAAAGCTCGGCATGGTTGAGTATAGTGAAACGGATGGTCAAGCATTCATGGGGCGCTCCCGCAATTACGGTGCGAATACCGCGCAAAAAATTGATGAGGAAGTCAAACGTCTTATCGATGAAGCCTATAGTATGGCTAAAAACATGCTTCTTAAATACAAGGACAAGCTCGACGCTATTGCCCATGCGCTCTTGGAATTTGAGACTTTAGATGGCAGCCATATCAAGGAAATCATGGAGCACGGACGCATGATTAATCCGCCTCAATCCCCCAAGCCACCCTCACTTCCTCCAGTTGCGAAAGTGACTCCAGATCGTCCAGCCAGTAAGGCTGAAGATGAGCCTGAGGGGGGATTGCCCGGCGGTATCGTTGGTGTGCCGGCTTAAACGCAAGCGCTTGTTTACCAAGACAGGGGCAATCAGGCCATTGAGGGGCCCGAACCAAAATACCCCTTGCGCCCTGACAGGGGTCCGGTAGTCTCAGGCTGTCAATTCGTCAAAGCACACCGCTTTGAGGTCGAGATCAACTACGCTTTATGCGCTGTAACAGCCCGCGAAATGCGCCCGGTAGCCTCGTCGTCCAGTGGAATCATTCGCTGGACTTCCTTAACGCGACTTTGACACTCCATCCGCATGCTCAGCCTGCTGATTCCGCCGATGGAAATTGCACACGAAACTCTAGCCGCGCCGCGTTTTCTCCGTTCGCATCGGGAATGTTAGGCACAATGCCGCGTTATGCCGGCTCGCGTTTCGTCTTGAACCCAGAAAACATGAAATACCGTTCAGATGAGCGACTACAATAATAATAATGGCTCCGGCCGCTCTCAAGGGCGCGGTCGTGGAGGACGCCGCCCCTCTCGCAGTGGCAATGGCAATCGTCATGATGACAGTGGAAACTTCCGCCCCAATCGTAATAAAGCCCCCCAGCAAACTACTTTCCAAAAGTTGCTTTCTTTAGTGACCTTCGGATTGCTAGGTAAACCCAAAGCTTCCGGTTACACGAAGCCGGCACCGCAAAATAGAGAATCACGTGAACCTGGTCCGATCGCACGAGGAGACCGCGCCGAACGCGATGCTTCACGTAATCGTGATGGAGAACGTAGCCGTCCACCTCGTCAGGCTCCCATCAGCAATGAAGTGACTAACGACCGACTTTATATCGGCAATCTCAGCTATGATGCTTCAGAGAGTGATCTCTTCGAGCTTTTCAATGGAGCTGGTCGTGTGAAAAATGCTGAAGTTGTGGTGAACAATCGCACCCAACGCTCCAAGGGGTTTGCCTTTGTCACCATGATGAGCATTGATGAAGCTAAGAAAGCGGTGGCCGAACTCAATGGCAAAGACTTCATGGGGCGTCCTCTTGTGGTCGGTGGTGCCAAGCCTATGGAAGCGCGTGAAGATCGTCACAATCGTGATGAAGCGGGTTCTCCTAGTGATGATGCCTCTGATGAGCAAGAGAACAAGGCTTCCGAGATGGCAGCCTGAAGCTTTTGAAATACAAATGACTTAAACCGCCTACTGGCTTTGTGCTGGTAGGCGGTTTTTTCTTGCCAGCTCACGGCATCCCCCGCGAATATAGTGCTACATAACGCAACTCTATTTCCTCGAGCATTCCAGCACCATTTTATATTGTAGGCCCGACTGGCTCAGGCAAGTCAGCGCTTGCACTGGCGCTTGCCGATGAAATAAATGGGGAGATTGTCAATGCAGATGCGTATCAGCTTTACCGTGGACTAAGCATTTGCACGGCCAAGCCAAGCACAGAAGCGCAAGCCCGCGTGCCTCATCATCTTTACGATGTGTTGTCGCTTTCAGAGTTAAGTGATGCGGCCTTTTACGCAGAACTGGCGCTTCCAATCATGGCCGATATTACAGCGCGTGGCCGGGTGCCCATCGTGGTGGGAGGCAGTGGATTGTATGTCAAAGCGCTAACCCATGGCTTGACCGCGCTTCCATCAGACCAGGGATTGCGCGAACAACTTAGTGAATTGACTCCAAGTGAGCGTGTGGCTTGGCTTTTGCAGCGTGACCCTGAAGCGGAAGAAACCGTAAGCCTTAAGAACGACCGCTATGTGACGCGAGCACTTGAAATTTGCCTACTCATGGATCAGCCACAGTCAGCTTTGCGCAAGGAGTGGAGCAAGCAGCAGCCAGATTTCTTGGGCATTTGCCTTGTATGGGAGCGTCCCGCCCTCAATGCCCGGATTCATCAGCGAGTGCTTGATATGGTCCATGTCGGTTTGGTCGAAGAAATTCGTGGCCTCGGTACACTCTCAGACACCGCAGAAAAAGCCATTGGGGTGCGTGAAATATGTCGTTATTTGACGGATGAATGCAGTCTCGATCAGGCCATCAACGATATTCAAATCGCTACACGCCAGTATGCCAAGCGGCAGGAAAAATGGTTTCGAAGGGAAAAGGGTTTTCGTTGTTTAAACGTGTATGAAGGCATGAGCATGGAAGAAATGGTCGTTGAAGCCCTTGCTGTATATAGGGCACCTAAGGTTCTTTAATTAAAAAACCTTTACACACTCGTCATTCCACTTGCCATCGCTCTGCATTTCTATTCACTGTCTGTCTCATGTCTGAATGTCTTTCTGTTCGTGTTCAACTAGGTCAGCGCAGTTACGATGTCTATATCGGCAACGGCTTACTTCCCTATGTAGGCACTTATGCGTCTGAGCTCTTTCCTGAGAAAAAAAAGTGCGCCATCATTTCTGATTCCAATGTTGCTCCATTGTATGCCGAGACCGTGATTGCAAGTCTTGAAGAAAATGGCATCGAGTCCGTGCTCATCACAGTTCCCGCAGGGGAAGCTACTAAAAGCATGGGCACTGTTGAGTCTGTCTGTAGCGAAATGATCAAGTCTGGACTTGATCGTAAATCCTTCCTCATTGCCTTGGGTGGCGGTGTTATCGGCGACTTAGCGGGTTTCGCCTCTTCCATTTTTTTGCGGGGCATTCCATTTATCCAAGTGCCAACGACCGTGCTGGCACAGGTGGATTCAAGTGTTGGCGGGAAAACAGGTGTGAATACTCCAGAAGGTAAAAATTTACTTGGCACTTTTGCTCAGCCAAGTCTGGTGATCGCGGATGTCAACACGCTCAGTTCCCTGCCGCAGCGTGAGTATTGTGAAGGCTTTGCCGAGATCATCAAACACGCCGCGATTCGTGATGCTTCAATGTTCGATGCCATTAACGCGGTGGCCGATGAAAAAGGGGGCATGGCCGAGTTGATTTGTCGCAACGTGGAAATCAAAGCGCGCATCGTGGAGCAAGACGAATACGAAAAAAGAGACATCCGCGCCTTGCTTAATTTCGGTCATACTGTCGGCCATGCCATTGAAGCCAGTGCTGGTTATGGTGAGATGTTGCATGGTGAAGCCATTGGACTCGGTATGATTGCGGCAGTTTCACTGTCTTCGCAGTTGAGTGGATTGCCGCCTGCAAGCCGCGCTAAAATTTTCAACCTTATCAAACGCTTTGCTCTCCCTACAAAATTGCCTGAAGGCATGACCGTGGAAACCATCTTGGAGTATATGCAACGGGATAAGAAGTTCAGCGAAGGCAAGATTCGTTTTGTCTTACTCAGCGCTCTTGGTGAAGCCTTTGTTAGTGAGGATGTCACCGAAGCTCACATCGTAGCCGCGATCCGAGCTTTGAGGATTTAGTTTTTGTCCCAACGGAGCAAAGGTTGAGAGTGTCCCGATGAAGCGGCTTCTTTGTCAGAATAAAGCTCCATGCGTGAATAGTTCTTGGACAACGCATGAGTAAAAAAGACTAAGGAATTTATTTTTTCCAGCTTGGCTTGTTCGTAAACTGTCGGTAATGTCGTGCAAAAAATGACCCGTACCGAAGCTTATCTCGCACTCAATCTGCTCCCAAAAATAGGTCCGATACGCGTGCGCCGTTTGCTGGAGGTGTTTGGCAATCCCGAGCGTATATTATCGGCCAAGGCTAGTGAAGTTATTCAAGTTGATGGATTTGGTGCAGATCTTGCCGAAACGGTGGCAGACTGGGAAAATCGGGTGGATATCATTCGCGAACTGCGACGTATTAAAGAGGAGAATCTCACGTTGCTAACACAAGAAGATGAGCTCTACCCAAAACTGCTAAAGGAAATATATGATCCGCCCACCGTATTATATATACGAGGTCAGCTCACGGAGCGTGATCATCACGGTATTGCCATTGTTGGATCACGCCACGCTACCCACTATGGTTTGAGCATGGCCAAGAAAATGGCGTTTCAGATCGCTTACGCCGGTTACACTGTGATTAGCGGACTGGCTCGAGGCATTGATACCGCAGCACATGAGGCTGCGTTGGCAAGTAAAGGCCGCACGGTTGCGGTTATAGGCTCTGGCATCGGGAAGCTTTATCCGGCTGAAAATCAGGCGCTGGCTGAAAAGATTGCGGAACAGGGGGCGGTGGTGAGTGAGTTCCCAGTGGATTATCCCCCAGACAAACAATCGTTTCCTTTACGCAATCGGATCGTCAGCGGTTGGAGTTGTGGCGTCATTGTTGCTGAAGCTCCCGCCCGCAGTGGTTCGCTCATTACTGCCCAACAGGCGGCTGATCAAGGCCGTGCCGTTTATGCGGTGCCGGGCAATGTGGATCGCCCCACATCACACGGATGTAATCGACTCATTCAACAGGGGGCCAAACTCATCATGGATGGCGCCGATGTTTTGGATGATTTGATGACCTTGTTTCCCACGCAATCACAGGCCCCAAAGATGGAGCAAGTGACGCCGCATGTGATTCTTCAGCGAGATGAAGAGACGGTCTATGAGGTTATCGGTTCCGAGGAATTGCACATCAACGAAATCACCCTGCGCTGTGGTCTGGCCATGTCCATGGTCTCAGCCAGCTTGATGAAGCTGGAAATGAAACGTTTGATCAAACCACTGCCGGGCAAGTTTTACGTGCGACTCGTTTAGCTGGCCGCTAAACTCAGTGCTCGTTGCATGCGATCTAAAATCACTTCCAAAGGCTCCAATCCACAGGAGACTCGGAACAGAGTGCGATCCACGCCACAGCTCTCCGCCCAGTCGAGTTCGTCGTAATGAGCGAGTAATGTGTAGGGGCAAACCAGTGTGAAGTTAGTGCCGAGACTCGGACCTTTGCAGAACTCCATGGCATCATAGACCGCAGGAGCCTTGGTTTTATCCTTCAGCACAAAGGAGAGCAGGCAGCCATGACCCCCGTCTTCGCGGAGCAGATGATCATAGAGGCCGCTCTCATCCGCGATGGAGTGAAACACTTTTTCCACCGCAGGATGCTCGGAAAGCATCTCATACAAACCGACACTGTTGCGACTCATGATCTTGACTCGCTCGACAAAATTGCGGGAGTTTTGCTCCAGCATCACTGCATCGCCTCGCCAGAGGGTGTGGTCGTTGTGTTCACACATGAACGCGGAGAAATCCTCAAGAAACGGGGAGTCTTCATTGAGGATGACACAACCAGCGAGCACATCGCCCTCTCCACAAAAAGCTTTGGTGAGACTGGAGGTGACCACATCAGCGATCAAGAACGCATCGACGTTGGCACAAGTGGCTACCGTATCGTCCACGATGAGCGGCACATCGCGTTCTTCGAGAAACAACATCTCGGTGATGCGTCGCAGATCGATGCATTTCATCAGGGGATTGCTTGGTAGTTCCGCAAAAATGCCGGCGATTGGTTCTGTCTTGATCAGGGATCGCAAGTGTTCGTAATCACTCTCGTCGTTGAACGGAAGAAAGTGTGCGCCTGAGCCAAAGATTTGCTGAAGCTTCAAGACATCGACATAGGGAAAGTCGAGTTGCACGGTCTTGCGATCGGGAAACAGGGTGGTGAGCATCCGATGAACGGCACAGTTGGCAGCCATGCCAGAGGGGAAGAGGAAGATGTTTTCCACCGGTTGTCCGGTGATGCCCGATAGGCGTTCTTTGATGGTCCGTCTCGCTTGTTCCCCCTCGGGTTCAGTCACGGTTTGACTACCTTTACCGAGAGTGAACTCGGATTGGCGCGAGCTGACGACTTCACCACAGAAGCGCCAGTAACGGCGAGCGGTGTCGTAGCTTGTTGCAGGAAAAATA
>VFKY01000361.1 GCA_009885275.1 Verrucomicrobiota bacterium
GTTGTAGTAATGGTCTGCCGTCATCGGCTTGGCATTTTTGTCGTTGCCTTGATCACTCTTGGAAACTTTTTTGCCACTGGTATCTACGACGAAACCATGGGTGATGACCGATTTATAGGGCGCGGCACCACGAGCTACGATACTGAGCATGAGGGAGCTTTGGAACCAACCGCGATGTTGATCCGTGGCTTCGAGATAGAGATCCGCAGGCTGACCCGCGCAGTCGAGTTCAGGTCGGCGATCAAGCACGGCGGCACTGCTGCAACCTGAATCGATCCAGACATCCAGTGTGTCCACCCCACGAGTTGTGCCCGCAGGCAATCCGATCATCGCGCACCATTCCGCATCATTTTTTTCAAACCAAGCATTGGTGCCGAGTTTCTCAAATACATCGGCCACCTTGCGGGCAATGTCCGCGGTGAGAAGCAGTGTTCCATCGGCGTTATAGAAAGCTGGGAGCGGTACGCCCCAGGTACGCTGGCGGCTGATGCACCAGTCAGGTCGTGATTCCACGGTGCCGAAGATGCGGTTGCGTCCCCACGCAGGAAGCCAGTTTACCTTGTCGATTTCCTTTAAAGCTTTGTCGCGGATTTTATCGACGTTGATGAAAAACTGTTCTACCGCACGGTAGATGATCGGAGTCTTTGAACGCCAGCAGTGAGGGTATTGGTGAGTGATGTCGTGATGCGCGAGCAGTGCTTCTTTTTCACGAAGCAGGGCAATGATATGTTTGTTACTGGCGAAGACATGCTTGCCGACAAACTCAGGCAATCCCACTTCCTCCGTATAGTGACCTTGGCCATCGACAGGCGAAAGGATGTCGAGTCCGTGAGCACGACCAGCTTGATAGTCATCTGCGCCATGTCCCGGAGCGATATGAACCTGTCCGGTGCCGGTGTCGGCGGTAACGAAGTCGGTGTTGATGACCTTGGAAGTGCGGGGGAGGAAGGGGTGCTGCGCTTCGAGTCCGGCGAACTCAATGCCCTTCATGGAGGCAGCTTCAGTTGTCAGTTTGTAGCCTGTCTGATTCTCAAAATCGGTGACGAGAGACTTGGCAATGATGAGCCGTTTTTGACCATTTTCGGCGTGAGTGAAGTCACCGATCGTGTATTCGAAATCGGCATGTAACGCGATAGCGAGGTTGGCGGGAAGTGTCCATGGCGTGGTTGTCCAGATAACCATGGATGCATTTTCTAGGGCATCATGAGTGGGTGTGCCGGTTAGCGCAAAGCTGACATAAACGGCGGGTGATACCTTGTCCTTATATTCCACTTCCGCTTCCGCTAATGCCGTACCTGCACCGTAGCTCCAGAGCACGGGACGCTTCATGCGATAGACCAGATCCTGTTCTACGAACTTGGCAAAAGTGCGGACGATGTCGGCTTCATAGGCAGGGTCGAGAGTAAGATACGGCTTTTCCCATTCTGCGAAGACGCCAAGGCGCTTGAAGCTGTGGCGTTGGATGTCGATGTATTTGCGAGCATACTCCTCAGAGCGCTTCCTGATTTCGATAGGACTGAGTCCGGCGCTTTCCTTGACGACACGGAACTCAATGGGGAGGCCATGACAGTCCCAGCCCGGCACAAAAGGGGCGTGATAGCCGAGCATGGTCTTGGACTTCACGACGAGGTCCTTGAGAATCTTGTTCAGAGCGGTGCCCATGTGGACATCGCCGTTGGCAAACGGAGGACCGTCATGAAGAATGAATTTTTTGGCACCTTTGCGCTTCGCCTGAATGCGGGCATAGAGTCCGCTTGCTTCCCACTGGGCAATGCGTTGCGGTTCGCGCTCCACGAGACTGGCTCGCATGGGGAACTCGGTCACAGGAAGATGCAGTGACTCTTTGTAGGCGTTGGGCGCTTCCTTGTCTTTTTTCTTGTCGCTCATGAGATGGCTGGAAATGGTGAGCGCGGAGCCTAGCGCAGTCACAGGGAAAGGCAAATAAGCCTGA
>VFKY01000338.1 GCA_009885275.1 Verrucomicrobiota bacterium
GCCATGAGTGCATCGCCATAGTCTGAGCGGAAGCGGTCAACTCGCCAGTTTACGCCACGAACATAAACGTCACTTCTCCCTTTGGCTTCCAGATAGGCAACCCATGCGTCTGCGCCTTCGTTCACTGTCCATGATGTTGCTCGCTCTGTGAGCAACTGCGCGTAATGCTTCACACATTCAGACAGTGACACGTCTGGAAATGAAGCCAGCAATGAACGTGCTTCCGTCCATTCTCGTGCCACATCAAGCAAGCGAGCATTGAAAGGCTTAATCATCATCTGTGCCTCTGCTGCATCGTTCGCCAGTTGCGAATCCATGTGCTTCGCCAGCGTGCCTATGTTGCCTTCTCGCACCGTCTGTGCTGCAATGAATGTCTGCGCCTCTTTCTTGGTTGAGTAGAATTTGCGAACACGTTTGCCAGCGAGGTAGTAACCCGTGATCTTGAACTTCAACTGGCCATCAACAACGGTTTCAGCAATGCCAAGCTCTCTCTTTCGTTGGCGAGTAAATGCAAACTTGCGAACAGTGGGAGGTTGATTACTATCACTTGCTTCGATGTGCTCTTTCATGCCGCTACATTACCTTAAATGGCAGTTAGGTGGCAATAGCTTTTCAAGCGTTAAAAGGCGATTGTCCATAAGTCGCTGGTTATCAATAAGTTAGTCCCCGTAGTTCAATGGATAGAACGAGGGTTTCCTAAACCTTAAATGCAAGTTCGATTCTTGCCGGGGACGCCAGCTTTAAAGCCTTATAAATCAAGGGAAAGAGGCTAATACGGCTGATTTTTCTAAATGCGCGAAAATGCGGCAAAAAAGGGCTTAGCGCATCAAAAATCGCGTGCAAACCGCTTACACTTTTAATGGGTTAGCTGAGCTTTTTATACTCGATCGGCAATCACTCAATCAAGAGGATCACTGTTTTTCATTTTCAGTACTCGTGATCCAGTCCCTAATTTTTTTAGTGAGCTTTGTCGCGCCTTTTCCGTATACATGATCAGCATCGTAAAAGTCATCGGAAGTAAAATCATGATGTCCTTCCTTATTAAAATCTTGGAAGTAAACCAGTGGATTCTCTTTGTCCAATTGCTCTATATATTTGACCGTCTCACGATATCCCTCGCGCGTCGTGCCGTCTGGATCGGTTGCTGCGCATTCAACGACATAGGGATGAACAGGAATAAAGAGAAGATATACACGGATATTTTTAGCGGTGAGGGATTCTACAGTGCTCTTGAAGAGATCAAAGTTTGGTTGATCCCAGCCAAAGTTAAGCCTGCTCATCTCATTCTTAAGAAATGCTTGTCTTGCCACTTCATCGCCAGCAGGAAAGCGGGTGTGCGCGCGATTTTCCCAGCCCCATGGAGTGGCTGCTCTCAAAAGAACATTTTTTTTAATATCGTCCACACTCACTATTGAGTTGGAATCAGGTATGGGCCAAAGCTCTTCCCTGTGAGCGCGGTCATAGGTATACCCGGCACTATTTTTAAATTCATTTTCTTTACGGATATCAAAACGCTTAGCGTTGAAGGTGCGCGGACTTATGACCCAAATGACCGTTTTTAATTTTGGGAGTTGTACGATGTAATCATGAACAATAAGACATTGCAGCGGAGTGTTTGAGCCTGATGCCGCCATATTTAAGGCCGTTGGTGTGCTGAGATTTTCGGGGGGTGAAAACATGCTGGCATCAACACCTTTGGCAGCGTGGGAATGCCCCATGACTATAAGGTTGAGTTGATTGCGTAACATCCAGTAGAGCTGCATTTGTTCAGAGTAGTTGCCACGGTAGTCATATCTTAATCCTTCAGGAGCCTGTGCAAGATCGAGCTTTTGGGTGGTATCGAGAAAGCGGGGTAAATCTTTGGTGAAATCGAGATCGTCACTTTTAGCCACATCATCGAGGTCCTTATATTTTTCATACAAGTTAAGACTTAGCGTGACTTCCTCACCAATCTTGATGCTTATCGGGATTGGTTTTGCCGCGACGACTGTCCAGTGCGCAACGCGAATAGTTTGAGATTTAACTTTACCTAGCAGAACTTTTTCAATGGTATATTCATGCCATGAAAGCGCATCATCATAGGGCAGGATGTCTTCGGGGGTCTGCGTCTTTGAAACGGCTGATCTTTTTAAAACAACATGCAGATCCGCCGCAGGGAGATCAGCCTTAGCGGGCACGGATTTATCATTCTTATGGCACGAAGCTAAGAAAAAAAGAATAAAAAAGGATGTTCGAATCAGATGCATGAAGTGCAAATCAATCACATAAAAGTGTCTTGCTGCAAGCGGAAGCGAGAAGGATTGCGTCAATGTTCCAACACGCTATGGTTTCAGACAAATGACAACATCCGAGCGCAAACATTCAAGATTGATAGCTATTGCGGCGATGGCCGCCAATCGTGTGATTGGCTGTAATGGGAAGTTGCCATGGCATTTGCCCGAGGATCTTAAGTTTTTTAAGCGCACAACATTAGGTCATCCCGTTCTAATGGGACGCAAAACTTTTGACTCCATTATTGAAGCCATTGGGAAACCGCTACCACAACGATTGAATATCGTTTTAAGCAAGACCATGGATACCCGCGAAGACGTCCAAGTTATTCGCTCCATGGAGGAGCTGTGGTTACTACCTAATTTAACAACGCCAGTCTATCTTATTGGCGGGGCGCAGCTCTATGAAACACTATTGCCCCTGTGTGATGAATTGTTGCTGACATCTATAGAAAAAGCGTATGAAGGAGATGCTTATCTAGCACCCTTTGAACATCTTTTTGAACTAAAAGAAGTTCTTGGGGAAGGCGCTGGCTTCGAGTTCCAACGTTATGTGAAACGGTAAATATTAATTTCAGCTTCTGATTGGTAACTGCTTAAAAACGATTCATCGCATATTGTTCCGTCTCTGAAGGAATGAATCAGTTTAGATGATTTGGTAAATCAAATTGATCGAGACGTTTTGATTTCTAATTTACGAATAATGTGTTGCTTGCCATCATTGGTCAAACGGACATAACCAGGGTGAATACACTCTGTAATTTTTGGTGAATTGGGGCCAGGTGATTCCTCTATCACAGTGACACCATCATTCATTTGGATTACAATTTCAGTGCCTGGAGGAATGATGAATGCGGATACACCGTAGTTTGTGAGAATGGTAAGGAAAGAGGCGTGTAGGTCCTTTAATTTTTTCGCAATTTCCTTATCTCGATCTGGACTCGAATACCGCTGAATAAGAATATCGATGAGGTCTAGTCGTTTTACGACATCATTTACGTAGATGAGGAAAGTGTCCTCATCATTGCTGGAAGAAAGGCCGACAGCGATTTCATCTTTGATTATTTCAATGCTTTTAATGAGATCCACCATGTTGGTGTTCTTATCGATTGAAGGAGCTGGTGTTTCGGCAGTAAGCTTGTTCTTTTCATCCTCAAGCGATAAAATTTCAGCACGCACCGTGGAAAGACGAGATTCGGCACCAGCCATTTCCGCACGAAAAGCATCACGCTGTTGAGCGAGAAGCTGCTGTTGTTGTTTTAACATCTCCTCATTGTTATTAACAGGAGGAGCGGTAGGCATCATCCCAGGCATGCCGTACATATTTGGCATCATACCGGGCATCATCATTTGCATCCCCGGCATCATTTGCATCCCTGGCATCATACCGGGCATCATACCGGGCATCATTTGCATCCCTGGCATCATACCGGGCATCATCGGTGAGTTAAGTACAAGCGTGACGTTGGCAGGCGGCGGGGCACCATATCCAGCAGGAACGAGGGTTCTTGCTGCTGGCGGACGATAGCCAGGTGATGGAGCCTTTGGTTTTTGAGTAGCAGGTCTAGAAGGAGGAATAACCCTGATCTGAGCTGGGCCACCCATATGACGAATTGGCTGTTTCCTTTGAGGGGCTTGGCTAATGGGTGGCACAAGACTTTGTGTAGCTGGTGGTGGCTCCATAGAGCCGGGCGGTCTGGCAACAGGTCGCAAGCTTTGGGAAATAGGTCCACCTTGCAAGACTCCCGGAGGTATCATTTGAGCGCCGACAGTGGAGGGGGCAATTCGGCTTGGGGGTCCGGCTTTTGGTGGCTTTCCTGGCTTATCGCTGACCGGTATAACAGGCTCTGGCGGTGGAGGAACGAATGCAGCGGGAAGCTTTATTGACTTGATCTCCTCTTGGGGAGCTTGTTGTTTAGGTGGGGGAGCTTGAGTCTTGGATGAAGGGGGTTGCGGTCTAGCGGAAGGGGATTGAGGTCTGGAAGGAGCGAGCGATTTCCCAACAGGTTTTCCAGAGCGCATCGGTACAGCGCGACCGTTTTGCATAGCAACAGGGATGTTAGACTTAAGGGTCGGCCTGATGGTGGATGCCGCAGCCCCTAAGGATGGAACATGGACCAGGTTTTGGGTGTCGACCTGAATCTCAACAGGGGCCAAAATTGGTGCAATCGAAACAGGTCTTAATGGAGCTGTGGGTGGTGGAAGAGGAATAGTGACGCCATTGGCATCGACGAGAAGTTCCACTGAGGACACTAAGGTGCTTCTGATGGCTTTTTCCGGCAATGTTGTCACCAAAGTGGATACCAATCCAGTCATCCCCTTGTCCTTTTTGCTACGTGGTTTTTTGGTAGCAAACTTAGCATTTAACTGTCCAAAACGTATGGAGTCACCGGCGGCGAGTATTTTTTTATCAATTCGATCACCATTTACAAAGGTGCCATTAGCTGACTTAAGGTCGATCAGTTCAAACGTTTGATCCTCTTTCGGGATCATCTCCGCATGAAAGCTGGATATGTAATTGTTTTCAATGACAATGTCATTCTTGGCATTTCTGCCAAGACTTAATTTACTGTCTGCGAGATCGAAGACAAATTCATTACCATTATTAAGATTGACGATGAGATATGACATGAAATAAGTAGCTAAAGCTGATGGAGGAAGACTGTAAGTTATTTTTCCAGATGAAGCAATAGTTAAGAAATAGAAAGGACATTATGTCTCACCCCTACTTATCATCAGCAGCTTCAGTGCCACTAGTGACATTGGCAAAATAGCGGATGATTATCCCCTTCATACTGAGATATATATGTATTTCCTACCCAAAAAAGCACCAACGTCAATATTTGTTGCGGCTACTTTCATATCTGTATTTTTTATCCAAGGGGAGAGTGGCGTGCAATTGGCATCTCCAGCTCTCAACAAAGCATCCCTAGAACGAATTGGGAAACGTATTTGGCAAAACGAATGTGCAGGAACCATTGAGGGGCTGACGAGTTGGAACACAGGAGAGAATTTCGCTTCTCTTGGTATCGGACATTTCATCTGGTATCCCGCAGGGATGGAAGGACCTTTTGAAGAGAGCTTCCCGAAACTCGTGGCGTGGATGAATTATAGGGGTGTGGCTGTGCCGAAATGGCTTTTAAGTACGTCTGACTGTCCTTGGGAAAATCGCGATGTCTTTTTGAAGGATCAAAGCTCGGACCGCCAAAAACAACTGCGTTCATGGTTGGCAGGTACCGTGTCGCAACAGACGGAGTTTATCATCGCTCGACTTGATAATGCTGCGCCAAAGTTTCAGAGTGCAGCGGGAAAGCTGGGCACAAGGGTAGAGAAAAATATGGCGCTTTTGCGTGAAACCGCGGCAGGTAATTTCGCGCTGATCGATTATGTGAATTTTAAGGGCGAAGGATTGAATCCCAAAGAGCGCTATAATGATCAGGGCTGGGGGCTGCTTCAGGTGCTGATGGCTATGCAGGCAACAGATGCCGCTACAGCTCCATCTGCTTTTGCAGAATCGGCAAAAAGTATTCTTGCGCAGCGCGTCAGAAACAGTCCGCCTGAGCGTAAAGAGCAGCGCTGGCTTCCGGGATGGAGCAGCCGCTGTGATGGATACCGTCAGAGTTGAATGAAGATTAGCTTCTGTGCCTTATCTCGCTTGACTCGGAGGCTGGTCTGCCCTAAAAACATCGCCCCATGTCCGAGCAAACCTCCCTTATTCTTCTCAAGCCTGATTGTGTCGCCAAGCAACTTTGTGGCGAAGTTCTTAAACGTTTCGAAGCGGAAGGCTTCCGTATCCGTGGCTTGAAGATGATCCAGCTCGATGACGCGATTCTGATCGATCATTACGCGCATATCGCTAGCAAGCCTTTCTTCCCAGATGTCGCTGCTTTTATGAAGCAAACCCCCGTAGTTGCGCTCGCCTTGAGCGGTGATGACGTTATCAATCGCGTCCGCACTTTACTCGGGCCTACCGATTCCAGTAAAGCGGATAAAGGAACCATCCGTGGCGATTACGGTGGGGACATGATGTATAACATCTCCCATGCATCTGATTCACCAGAAGCCGCGACAGAAGAGCTTAAGCGCTTCTTTAAAGCGGGCGAAATTTTCGCTTACTGATTGATCAGCGGTTGATATGGATGACGCCATTTCCGACGCGAATCGTGCCGGAAACGTTTGGCCTCACCACGGGTTGGGGGTAAATGGGGGCGATAGGATTATAACCGTAACCTCCGTTGTAGGGGTAGCCGTAAACGGGTGGATAAACATAGGTTGTTCCTGTGTTATAGCCTGAATAACCCGATTGATAGTAGCCACCCCCGCCCCCGTTGATGATGTAGCGCTGGCTTGTGCTTCCTCCTGGAGAGTATACTTGGGAAATAGGAGCAAAGGCAGGCACCACGACTTCAGTGGTCGCGGTGACTTGGGGTTTAGCAAAAGGGATGGGGGGCGCGGCTTTTGCGGCATCGGCCTGTTCCTTTACTCTTACTGCCTCTTCATCAAGTCGCTTCTTTTCGATCGCGGTGAGTTTTGCAATCTCTTCAGATTCTTTGCGCTCACGCACCGCGTTGGCCGCCTTTTTTTTATCTTCGATTTCCTGACGTTTGACGCTTTCGGCAAGAGCGAATTCTTTAGCTTTGGCTGGATCGTAGCTAAACTTGAGTTTCCACTCATCGCTGAGTTGTTCAAAGCTGACTTTGGAAACCCCATTGTCGTGAACAAGAGTAAGCGCCTCGGGCGTCGCCTTCATGATGTGGCAGTTTTTGTAAGTTTGCCCCAACAGCGTCGTGAGATCGAAGGGCTTTGGTCCTTCCGCATTGTCTGCCGCCCGTACCCCTGAAATTATCAGGAGACCCAGAACTGTCATGAGCAGGTATTTCATAAAGCTATTGAATCATCAATTCAGCTAATGGTCAAGCCTGCTTTCAGAGGCCAGATTAGCGGAAAATATAGCGGTCACTCTGCACCCTGGCCACGGGTGGTTCGTGCGCCATTTCAAAGGCGAGATAGCCCTCATGGAGATTGCCCCAGAACTCATGCCAGGGTGAATCCACCGATTGCGCCATCCGCTCCTCCGTCATCCGAAAGGGAAAAATATGCACCGCAAAGGACTTTTGTCCCTTTTTCAAGGCGGCATCGGCGATGAGGTAGATTTCCTCAATCACAGGATCGGTCATGGCAAAACAGCCGATTGAGACCTGATTGCCGTGAACCATGATATAGTTGCCGGTGCGTTTCAGCGCCTGATCATAGGCATTGGGGTAACCCACATTGAAGGAGAGATGAAAGGAGCTGTTTGGGTTCATCGCTCCAGCTCCCACGGTATAGAATCCCTCAGGCGCTTGGGCATCGCCAAGCTTGAGTTTTGGCCCCAGCTTTCCGGACATCGCGGCGATGGGGAACGTTTTCCAAAGCTTGTATCCCACATCCTTGCTGGGCTTCAACCAAACTTCAAGCTCCTTGGTTTCCTTGAAGATGCGAATGAACAAGGGGGATCCAAGGTGAAAGCTTGAAGCTGCAAGTGCTTCTTTTAAGGCCGGTTCCACGCGTTGGCGGACTTCCGTGAGACGTTGGTTTTCCAGCATGGCAAAACAAAAAGTAAAAGTGATGCTGCCTAGCACCAAGCCCAGAAAGCTAGCACGTGTGATACGTCCAAATATAGACATGCGGTGATGCTACTAAAAAAAGCGGATGGCGTCAGCATAATTGAAGCGACCGACCAGAATAAGCAAAACCCTTGCTTTAGAATCCAAACAGCGATGAATCTAGTCCTGATTGCCTTATAATTGAGCGCGTGGTTCCTATGGGAATTTCTTTTTAGGGTGAGGCACGATCACAGTTTTACCTGATGAGGAGCGAAATTTGCAGTGACTGCCTCGCTGTGAAACGAGAGTAAAATCATGAGATTGCAAAATAGAAAATAATCTCACGGGAGCCAAGTCGTCTAGGCGCTGATAAGCTCCTCGCCGAGCATCATCTCAGTTATTTCGGTAAACTCGGGATTCGACTCGCCTTCAAAGTAAAGTTCTAAGGCCTCTTTTAAGTTGGAGATTGCTTCATCTCGAGTTTCGCCAAAAGTCGATACATCGACATTAAGACATTGTGCTACAAAATATGGTGCCTCCTTGTAGAGGCAATACTTCAAGGAGCGAGTCATGGCGCATGAGTAATGTTTTTTTAAGGCTTTGGTAAGTTCTTCAGCTCACTTCACCGGCAACACCTGCACCGCATCGATATGCACATTGCCCTTTGCACCGGCGGCCTTGATTGTCACCGCGGACTCCTCACCGGCATTGAATTTAAATTTGCCGATGGAGTGAAAGCCGGGAGCGATCGCGCCTGCCTTAGTTTGATCGACTGTGATATTCTTTGATCCATCCGCACTGAGCACGCTGACCGGAGCAGCTTTGGCGCGGTTCTCATGAGGCTGCCAAAAGAGACGCACTTCATAGGTGCCAGTTTCTTTGACACTGAAGGCGAAGCGGGCGCTGGCGTCGTCTTTATTGGAGAATTGATAATGCTCGCCGATAAAAGGCTTCAGGCCTTCGCCTTTGGTCCAGACTCCTTTGAGCTCCGCATCGTTGTCATCGATGACGATGCCTTCCAGCTTCTTCGGGGAAAGGGAGTCAGTGACAATGGGCTCATGTTTCACCGCATCCTTCGGCAGATAGAGGGAAGCTTCCAGCGTGTCGCGACGCATCGCGCCGGGCTGACTCATCAATTCCTTGAGGTTGTTGAGATACTGCTCATAAACTCCGCGCGGAGTTGTCTCATGCCGCACGCAGAGATAGGCCGCCTTGCCCACGACTTCACCCATCATACCGCAGGTCTTCATCACACGGATGGTGCCAAGCGCATTGTGATCGACAGAAATGCAGCGTCCGGCCATGAAGAGGTTTTCGATGTCCTTTGAGTAGAAGCAGCGATAGGGCACAGGATAGCCGTTGTTCCGGTCCACCCCTTTGCCGAATGCAGCACGGGAGATGAAGGGATTCGTGGCGGCGCTGTTCTTCATGTATTGCTCCTTCGGGTAGTGCAGATCCAGATCCCATGTCGTGGGCACGCAACCATCGGGGAACTCTCTTTTGCTGACGATGTCCTCCTGAGTCAGCACGACATCGCCTTGGAGCAGTCGGGATTCACGAGTGCCACCAATGTAGGCAAGCCATTGGAATCCGTAGTTGCCATATTTGGCGGGTTCATTTTTCCGCATAGCAGAGAAGGCACCGAAGACAGCGCGGAAGTTCCAGTCGCGAATGAGCTCAAGATCGGCCAGCGGATGTTGGTCGAACCCAGATTCCCAGAACCACTCGCCATGGAGAAAGTCTTCAGGATTGAAAGAGGGCAGTGCCTCTGCTCCTTTTTTCAGTGGTTTCATCTGCTTGGGAAGAGGGAAATCATCCATCGTCAGTTCCAGTGCCCATGGGGTGTCTGACCACGCTTGCGGTTTGTCGTTTTTCGCCACCACCCACATGTTGCTCATGCCGAGGTGTCCTTTTTCGAGCATCGTGAAACTCGCATTAGCCAGTGCTCCGAGCGTGCCGTGCCCAGTGCCATCGACGAAGTATTTGCCACGAAACTTCATCTCTCCGCCTGTCTTTACATTGAGGGCGATGGCGGACTTGATGTGTTTTTCCTTGCCCTCGCGCATCTCTACTTTCCAGACATGATTGTTGAGAAACAAATCCAGCGTCTTCTCGGCACGCACGACTTTTTCCTTCAAGGCGTCGCCGTATTCCTCTGGCAACCCTGGACTGTTGCTGGCGCGATCAGCGAACTCATCGACGATTTCACCGAGATGCGGATAGAGCCCGCGTCTTGTCCCGCCCATGGCCCAGACTTGTACTTCACTGCTGCCGTTGCCACCGAGCACGGGACGATCTTGAATCAAGGCCACGGACAAACCCTGACGGGCAGCGCTGAGAGCGGCGCCCATGCCGGAGTAGCCACCGCCGACCACGACCAGATCATATTCCTTGGACTCGGGCGCTTCGTCGGGCAGGCCCAGCATGGCATGACGGAATTTTGCCAGTTCCTTGGCTTCTGTCGGCGGTGTTAATTTGAGATCATCGGTCAACAAGAGGGCATCAACCCGACCATTGAAACCGGTGAGATCATGGAGCGCGACTTTGGCGGATTCTGCCGTGATATTCAGGACGCCACCATCCTCCCACAACCAGTCTTTGCCCACGGTGCCGAAATCCTTCTCCACAGTCTGGCCGTTGATCGTTACTTGGAAGCGCCCCGGTGCGCCCTTGGCATCCCAGGGCCCCACCCAGTTCTTCGTTCGCACCCAGAGGCGGTATTTCCCTGCGGCAGGGAGTTTGACTGTAGTTTCGGCATCCTTGACGGGCTTGCCAAGACCATGCGCCATGAGATAAGGCGATCCCATCGTCTGGATGAATTGCGTGTCCAGTACCCAGCCCCCCGCATTCTCAAAGGACTCCGCCTCGATGAAAGCATGGGCGGCGTATGTTTGGTGACCGCCAAAGGCGAGACAGGCGAGAAGTGAGCGAAGGATTTTTTTCATGAAAATAGGACGGGGCTTGGATATCAAGAGATGGAGTCCTATTTTTTGCTTCTTGGACAGAAAAAAAGGCGGTTGCGGCATATTAGGCAGTAAAGCGCTCTGTTAGTCAGCTCCATACACTTATCCAGGTCACGCATGTGTCTTCTACGCCGGGGGCGTTAAGCCCTCCAGCCCAGAGTTGCTGTCATCAGACGGCTACTCTGGGAAGGTCCAAAAATTGTCATGAACCGCAACGCGGTTCCGCCCGTCTGCGTTGGCCATAACGATAGAA
>VFKY01000370.1 GCA_009885275.1 Verrucomicrobiota bacterium
ACGCGGTTTCGTAACTCAGGCTTGTAGCCTGAGAGTGTGACAGGTTTTCAACCTGTTTAAGAAACTGGACCACGAGATGAAATCTCGTGGCACGGGTCAGGTTACAAACCCGATTTACATCCCCGTCGGATGATCGATAAATTCCCATGTCAGCTTGAACTTCTCACTCAAATGCGCCGCGAGAGCTTTCACGCCAAAGGTCTCGGTCGCATAGTGACCACCGTAGTAAACATTCACGCCCAGTTCCTCGGCAAGGGTGTAGCTCCAATGCGGGCCTTCTCCCGTGATGAAGGTGTCGATGCCCAATGCTTTCATCGCAGCGACCTCGGAACCTGCGCCGCCGGTAACGATCCCGATTTCACGGATGATCTCGGTTCCTCCGGCACAGAGATGCGCTTTTGTCCCGAGTATTTTTTGCAAGCGCTGGCTCAATTCACCGCGCGTCAAGTCAACAGAGGCACGCACGCCGATGGGATAGCCTTTGTACGGAAAGAACGGGGCGGTCTCCTCCAATCCCAATGCCCGGGCCAGCACTACGCTGTTACCCATCGTGGCGTGTCCATCGAGCGGGAGATGCGCGCTGTAGATGGCGAGGTTGTTGTCAGTGCAGATCTTGAGCTTCTCAAATGAGGCACCAGTGATCGGCTGGGCACCGCTCCAGAAAAGACCATGATGGACCAGCAAGAGGTCGTACCCGTGCTTCACTGCTTCTTTGATCACGGGAAGGTGAGCATCCACTGCCGCCGCAATTTTGGTGACTTCACCGCGATCATTCTCCAACTGCAATCCGTTGATCGCATTAGGATAGTCGGGCACTTCAGCGATATGAAGTAGCTCGTTGAGGTAAAGCTGAAGGTCTTGCAGGCGCATATTTTTAAAGGTGACGCTTATCATCTGCGTAAAACTGACAAGTGAAAACCGAAAACTTGTCGCGTGACGATTACTTTGCGCTAAGGTCGCCACCCTATGTTGAGAGCAGGTATTGTTGGTCTTCCAAATGTTGGCAAATCCACCCTTTTTAATGCGGTCACTCGCACACGCAAGGCGGAGGCGGCGAACTATCCATTTTGCACCATTGAGCCCAATCAGGGTGTGGTCACCGTGCCTGATGATCGCCTCGCGGTGCTCAGTAAAATCAGCGGCTCTCACAAACTGATTCCCGCTGCGTTTGAGTTCGTCGACATCGCCGGTCTCGTCAAAGGAGCTAGTAAGGGGGAAGGCCTCGGGAACCAGTTTCTCAGTCACATTCGTGAAGTGGACGCCATTGTCCATGTGGTACGTTGCTTTGAAGATGACGACATCCATCACGTCAGTGGCAATATTGACCCGGTGCGTGACATTGAAGTGATCAACACCGAGCTGATCCTCGTGGACATGGATACCATTACGAAGCGGCGCGATCGCTCAGAGAAACTGGCCAAGAAAGGTGAAAAGGAAGCGAAAGCCGAATTTGAATTGTGTGTGCGTCTTCTGCCCCATTTCGATGCTGGCAAACCTGCCATCACATTGGACTGTAGCGATGAAGAGATGAAGCTCTTGAAGAGTTTCTTCCTTCTCAGCAGCAAGCCCTGCATCTACGCCTGCAATGTTTCAGAAAGCGATTTGGCCGTGGCCTCCAACGACCCCGATAAACATCCACTCGTCAGCAAAGTGCGCGAATACGTCAGTCATGCGCACAGCGCCGCTGCTGTGGTCATCAGCGCCAACATTGAAAGTGAATTGATCGATCTCTCTGCGGAAGAGGCGACACAATACCTCGATGATCTCGGCGTGAAAGACAGTGGCGTTTCGCAACTCATCAAAGGGGCCTACGCTTTACTGGGGCTCCAGACTTATCTTACGACTGGTGAAAAAGAAACCCGTGCGTGGACGATTGTTAGAGGCATGAAAGCTCCGCAAGCTGCGGGCGTCATCCACAGCGATTTTGAGCGCGGCTTCATTGCTGCCGAAATCGTGGCCTATGCCGATCTTTCGGAATTGGGCACGTATGCCAAATGTCGTGAGAAAGGCAAGCTGCGCATTGAAGGCAAAGAGTATATCATGAAGGACGGCGACGTCGTCGAGTGGCGCTTCAATGTTTAAGTAGAAGCGTTAAAAGCATGGAGCGTGGATTTTAATCCGCATGGTTAAGTAGGCTGCGGATTAAATTCGCAGCCCATACCGCCACATCATTTCATAAAAGATTGCGAAGTTCTTGCGTCATCGTGGTCTGAGAGACACGTTCCTGAATACTTCCCTACTTATGACTAAGCTTTTGTTTCTATCGGCGCTCACCTTTACAGCAATGTTTTCACTCTGCGGCAAGGAGGCAAAGCCTGCCGCTTCCGTTGCCACTCCTGCGGTTGCGGGACAACCGGATGACTGGGAGGGCATCGTGCGCATCGAGGCTTCCTTTCTTCTACCTGACTATCGCACTCCCTGGCAGGGTGGCCGCCCTTCTTCTGGAAGTGGCACGGGCTGGATGGTTGGCAAAAACAAATTCATCACGAATGCGCATGTCGTCAGTAACAGCACCAAGCTCGTCATTCGCACCATGAATGATCCGGAGCCGCATGAGGCTCGCATCGTTTTTATCGCCCATGACTGTGATCTCGCGATGATTGAGGCCGTTGACCCAAAATTTGCGGAGCCACTGAAGCCGCTGAAACTCGATGGCATTCCGAAGCTCAATACGGAAGTCATTGTGGTGGGCTATCCGGTGGGTGGTGATCGCATGAGTGTGACGCGCGGGGTCGTCTCTCGTGTGGACTTTCAGAGCTATTCTCACAGTGGGATTGACCAGCATCTCACTGTTCAAGTAGATGCCGCGATCAACCCCGGCAACAGCGGTGGCCCAGTGCTTCAAAACGGCAAAGTGGTTGGGGTGGCCTTTCAAGGCTACAGCGGCGCGGTGGCCCAGAACGTCGGCTACATAATTCCTGTGCCGGTGATCGAGCGTTTCCTCAAGGACGTGAGCGATGGAGAGTATGATCATTACATGGATCTGGCGATCACGGATTTTCCGATCGAAAACCCTGCTCAGATCAAGGCGCTCGGCCTCGAAAACGATGGCGTTGGCGTTATGATCAGCAACGTGGAAAGCGCGGGAGCAGCGGGCGGATTGATTGAAATCGGTGATGTCATTCTCTCGATTGATGGCAACACGGTTTACAACAACGGGCTTATCCGAGTGGATGGCGACATGATCGACATGAATGAGATCGTCGAGCGCAAGTTTGCCGGCGACAAGATTGAGGTGGAAATCCTGCGCAAGGGTGAGAAGAAGAAAGTCGAACTGACCCTGAAAAGATTTTTGCCCTACCTAACACTGGGAGAGCAATACAACGAGCGTCCGCGTTACGTGCTTTATGCCGGGTTGCTTTTTCAACCGATGAATCGCAACCTCATGGATGCGCACGGCATCCGCGACCCGCTCGTCAACTATGTCTTCGACAACTACCTCACGAAGGAAATCTACAAGGAGCGTCCGGAGGTCGTGGTGCTCACCACCATTCTTCCAGACAAGGTGAACAGTTTCCTCGTCGGCTATCAACAGAGCATTGTTGACGAGGTGAACGGGGTGAAAATTAAAACACTCAAGGATGTGGCGGAAGCACTGAAGATAAAAGAGGGCGACGGCAAGTTTGTCGTGATCAAGCTTCTGGAAAAAAACCGACCACTCGTGTTGAAGCGTGAGTTTTCCGATGTGGCCCACCCGCGGATCATGCAAACCTATGAGGTGAGTGCGGACAGTTATCTGGGCGACGAATAGCCCTCTCATTTTAGGAACAGAAAGCCCCCCTTAATTCTTTAAAATCACATGAATACCTTTCGACTCATTCTTCCCATCCTTTCGCTGCTCGGCGGCATTGGCTTTGCCCAGCAAGTCACTCCTCCGCAAAAAGAGGAGCCCGTCATTAATGTCCCGATCCAAGTAACCACGGCGGAGAACACGTCGCTTGTGAAAGTGAATGTGACCAATCAGCCGTGGAGCCATCGGATTCCCTGGCAGAAAACCTCCCCGGGAGCGCGTCGCGGACTGGGGGTGCTGTTGGAGGGCAATCGCATTCTCGTCACCGCGCAAATGGTGGGCGATGCGACCTACATTGAACTTGAGCAGGCGGAGTCCGGTCGGAAGCTGACAGCGAAGATGAAGGCCGTGGATTATGAAGCCAACCTTGCTTTGCTTGAGCCTGCCGATGCCCCTGCGGATTTTTTTGCCGGACTGAAACCTCTGAGCATTGTAACCACCGCCAAGATCGGTGACAAACTGGAAACCTGGCAGCTTGGCCGGGTTGGTGACCTCATCATCACGCCGCTGGAGATCAACAAGGTGCTTGTCACTCGCTATGCCCTCGAGACGAGTCTGTTTTTGACCTATGAAACCGTCGGCATCATTCGTACGGAGGCGAACAGTTTCACGCTTCCCGTGGTGAAAGATGGGAAGCTTGCAGGCTTGTTGTTGCGTTACGATTCCAAGAATCAGACCGGCGTGGTTTTGCCTGGACCGATCATCGAACATTTTCTCACGGATGTAGCGGATGGAGAGTATCAAGGCTTCGCGAGCCTCGGAGTCGAATATCAGACTACGCTGGACGAACAGTTCCGCGAATACCTCGGAATGAGTAAGGACACACCGGGCGTCTATATTAGCACGGTGGCAAAAGACGGATCGGCGCAAAGTCTTGGCGTCAAGGAAGGTGACATCATTTTAGAAATGAACGGAAAAAAAATAGACTCTCGCGGTGATTACAAAGACCCGCTCTATGGCACGCTTAACATGAGTCACATCGTGCGCGGCAACAGTTATGTTGGCGAGAACTTGAAGATCAAGGTACTGCGCGAAGGCAAGGAAGTGGAACTCAGCGGCAAGCTCACTCGCAAGAACCCCAAGGACTTTTTGGTCTGGCCCTATCTCTTTGATCGCGGTTCCAATTATCTCATTATGGGCGGACTTGTTTTTCAAGATCTCTCAATGCCTTACCTCCAAAGCTTCGGAGAAGACTGGGAAACCAGTGCGCCACTCCGCCTTGTTTTTACGGCTAAGCACACGGATGAATATGAAAAACAAGGGAAACGTAAACTGGTAATCCTTGCGGCAGCTCTGCCCACACGCACGACTCAGGGCTATGAGCGTGTCGGTGGTTCCATTGTGACCAAGGTAAACGGCCTCGATATCAATGATATGTCCGATCTAGATAAGGCTTTTAAAGAGCCCAAGGACGGACTTCACACGATTGAGTTGGAGGATTTCCCTAAAATTCTTTTCATTGATGCCATTACCGCTGAGTCTGACAATCTCAAGTTACTCAATGGCGCTTTCCGTATCGGGTCACTGAAGAAAATAGAGTAGAGCAGATCATAGTACTACTTGGATAAATAGTCTTGATGCCGCAAGGTTGAATATTTCATGTCACGCCAGCCTACGTCCTCTGAAAGCTTAGTGAGCAATAGTTGGCGTGATTGGATTCATTTGCATCTCGTGGTGCTGATCTGGGGTGTCACCGGCGTCATTGGTAAGTTGATCGTCATTCCTTCCGCCGAGGTGGTTGCTTGGCGCACAGGCTTGGCGGCCATTGGCTTCGCGATTTTTTCTCGCTGGCTTGGCGCGAGCCTTAGAGTGCCTCGCGCCATGTTATTCCGGCTTTTATTTGTCGGAGCACTTGTCGGAATCCATTGGATACTTTTTTTCCTATCGGCTCGTATAAGCAACGTCTCTGTCTGCATGGTTGCGATGCCCACAATCATGATATGGTGCTCACTACTTGAGCCGTTGTTTGATCGAAGCAAGCGCATCAGTAAGCTGGAGCTACTAACCGGCGCCATCATGATTGGTGCCGTGTGGCTGATTTTTCGAGCAGAGTTCTCACATGGCTTAGGTTTCACCGTGGGATTGGTCTCCGCATTTTTTTCTGCTCTGTTCGTTCTCATGAGCAAAGGAATGGTGTTGCGACATCACTTCGCCACGGTCTCATTTTATGAGATGATCGGCGCTTGTCTCATCAGCATTATCGCTATTCCCTTTTTTGATGGAATGCCCAGCGCGTGGAGTTTGCCTTGTGTTAGCGATTTGTTATGGCTTTTGGTGCTCTCCATGGTCTGCACCGTCGGGGCTTATGGATCCTACATGGATCTGCTCAGGCGCATGCCGGTCTTCACGCTTAATGTGGTATATAATCTTGAGCCGGTGTATGGCATTGTTCTCGCAGCTCTTGTTTTTGGGAGCTCAGAAATCATGAGCGTGGGCTTTTATTTCGGCACCACGATTATCATTGGCACGGTGATTTTTCTACCCTTGTTGCAACGTCATCTGCGCAACGCATAGCAGTAACTTCATTAAAGAAAATTAGAGGATGCAGGCCCGCGCGGCTATTCTTTGAGCGCGAACGATTTTGATACCTGCAACAAGGCTATCTCGAGCGCCAACCAGTCGGATTCCGAGGTTTCCCAACCACTGCTGATGCGAATGACACGTTGCATTTCTTCTGCGCTTGCTCCTAAGGCTTGCAGGACAATTGATGAGCCATCGCGTCCCGCGCTGCATGCGGAACCCGTAGAGATGGCAAATCCCGATTGGCTGAGTCGTGCAAGCCATTTGCGATTGTCGTGATCCGGCAACACCAGCATGATCGTGTTCCAGAGGCGCGCGACATCTCCGCCGATGAGGCGAACTCCTGCGATCTCTCGGCAAATATTTTTTGCAAACGCATCACGATACTTCAATTGATGGGCCGTTGTGATTTCGAGATCTTGAGTCACCGCTTCTAATGCGGTGATCATGGCCTCAATCGCAGGGTAATTTTCCGTGCCCGCGCGTCGCCCCTCCTCTTGAGGGCCACCATTGATAAAGCCTAGCGCCTCCTGTTCATCTCGCATGACGAGAAATCCAACGCCTTTTGGGCCTCCGAACTTATGTCCGCTGCCAGTCACATAATCACACTGCCCCAATGCTTGTGCCGGCATCTTACCGATCCATTGGGACGCATCACAATGAAAAGGCACGCCACGTTCTTTGCAATACTTGGCAGCCTCCTGCCAGGGATGAAGCGTGCCGCTCTCATTGTTGGCGGCCATGATGGTCACCAATACAGGATTATGCTCTGTAACTTGTTGGTGAAAATGTTCTCTATCTAGCGAGGTATCGGAGCAGGCGCGAATGAATCGGACGCGATGATCAAGCGTCCGTTGCAATGGTGTGCGCAGACTGGGGTGCTCGACGCTGGATGATAAAACAGCTCCTTCTTTTGCAGCAAACAAATGAACGACAGCGTTGTTGGATTCCGTAGCGCCCGAAGTAAAAACAATGCGCTCAGGTTCACTGCCAAGCATTTCGCCGAGGCGCTCGCGTGCGGTATCGAGCAAATGTTTTACGGTGGCCGCTTCACGATAGAGACTGGAGGCATTATGCCAGTGGCGTTCCGATGCAATTAGCCAAGCATCCCTGGCCGCTGGATGCAGGGGAGTGGTTGCGTTATAGTCAAAGTATCCTTGCATGAAAAATATTTAAGGATGATTGATCCGCTCCAAGTTGGCATAGACGTTCATCCGATCGTCACGCATGAATCCCACCAGGGTCTGTCCTGACTCAATTGCAAAATCGACCGCGAGACTGCTGGGAGCGGAGATCGCGGCGA
>VFKY01000202.1 GCA_009885275.1 Verrucomicrobiota bacterium
ACCACCGATGCCGTTGACCTCAGCAGTTGGCCTCGCCCAACGACGTTCCATTTCAGTGTAGCCAGATTCTCCGAACAACTCGGGTGAGCCGGTGAGTTCGAGAGTTTCAGCAGAGGTATCGCCGAGCTTTGCCCAGGCTTCACGCTCCCAGTCTGCAAGGGGATGCACGGCGTCATAGAATCCACTGACCTGTACCTTGCCAAAGCTGTCATGCAGGCTCGCGACCAGTCGGGCGATCATGGTGTTTGGATTGGCTACTGCACCGCCAAAAATCCCAGAGTGGAGATCGATGCTCGGACCATGAGCGATGATCTCGCAGCAAGCGATGCCGCGGAGTCCGTAGGTAAAAGTGCCGACACCCGAGGCGACCATGCCGGTGTCAGAGATGGCGACCACATCGCAGCGGAGCTCCTCACGATGCGCTTCGAGAAAGGGTTTCAAATTGGGGCTGCCGATTTCTTCCTCACCTTCAAATAGGCAGGTCAGGTTTACGGGAAGTTCGCCTTGTTCACGCAAAGTTTTTTCCAGACCGCAGACATGGGCCATGAGCTGGCCTTTGTTGTCGGTGGCTCCGCGGCACATGATGCGATCACCTACGAGGGTTGGTTCAAAAGGAGGTGTGCGCCACTCAGCATAAGGCTCGGCGGGTTGCACATCATAATGTCCATAGAGCAATACGGTGCGGCGTCCTGCTTGATGCGCGTTTTTGGCTACGATGACCGGATGTCCCGGAGTCTCATGCAATTCGACCGTGAGTCCCATGCTCTTGAGTTTGGTGACGAGCCATTCGGCACAGTGGCGAGTGTCCTCGTGGTGTTTGGAATCCGTGGAGACGCTAGGAAAACGCAACAGCGTGAAGAGATCGTCGAGTTCTGGGGAGTTCATGGGGGGAATTGTAAAAATGATTAAGGTTGCATGAAGGAGTTGGGCCGCTGACCGCGCAGTCTTTGAAAATTACTGAAGGCGAGTGATCCCAAAATGAGAGCGTTAAAAGGATGGAGATATCGGTTGAAAGGCCAGGGCACCATGGCGGCAAGGTTGCGATTGCTTGAGGCCGCAAAAACAAAGAGTGCGATAAACACGGCACAGAGAATACTCAAAATAAGGGTTAACCGATAGTTCGCAGGGCCGAGCACGGCATTGAGAACATGACCGCCATCAAACGGGTAAATGGGCAGAAGATTGAACAAGCTCCAGAGAATACTGATTTCCCAGAAGCTCTGAAAAAATAGCTGCACCAACACCGCATCACCTGAGCTGTGTTCGAGTAACTGTTTCATGAGCATACCGCAGACAAACTGAAAAAAGGGTCCTGCCAGACTGACGAGAATGTCTTGTTGACGGTTGAATCCACGATCAGGAATGGCTAACCCACCGAAGGAGTAGAGAACAATTTTCGCCCGTGCTCCATAACGCCGCATCAAAAACGCATGCCCAAGTTCGTGAATCAAGACCGAGAGAAACACTGCCAACACCCAGATAAGAAGGCCCTGAAGCTCTTCTGGTGTGCTTGCTCCGATGCCACCTCCGAGCAGGGCTGAGATGACCCAAAACATCCAATGGACGGACACTGGGAATCCAAAAAGAGTGAAGTTAAGCATAAAATAAGTGAGAAAATGGAGAAATGAGTAATTACGACTGTACGAGCGAACAAGCATGTTGGCTCCGAAGTTTCTTGATGTTTTCAAAGGCAATGTATCCCAGTAGCAGGCCACCGAAGTAATTTCCCTTCAAGAAAAATAAGGCAGCAATGGCCAAGGCGCAAATGATGCTGAGAGTCAAAGACAGTTTAATCCGTCGCGCCCCTAAAATGCTCACTAAAATTTGCCCGCCATCAAGAGGATATATTGGGATCAAATTTAGAAGCCCCCAGATGATGCTAATGATCGCGAACTGATCTAGAAAAAATCTAGCCGCGTGATGGATAACAAAATCTTGCTTTAAGAATACCCAGACGAGCAATCCACAGGCGATTTCCACGAGGGGACCGGCCAAGCTGACGACGATGCTTTTACCACGAGTTATTTTCCGGTCAGCAAAAGCCAAGCCGCCCAAGCTGTGCAGTAAGATGGAGGCTTTCGCGCCATAGCGTTGCATCATCATCGCATGTCCGAGCTCATGAATTAACACCGAAAAAAATGCCGCAATTATCGAAAGCACCATGAACTGGAGAGACTCGATTGAAGGTACTTCCAGCCCACCAAATAACATCGCTCCGATGACCCAAAACATCCAGTGAACGGTCACTGGAAAACCAAAGAGCGAAAAGTGGAGCATCATTGAAGGTGAGAAGGCGCGGACGGATTGCAATCATGCATTCGCCTTCTCATTTTTCTTTAGATTCCACTACTCCTTCGTCTCACTCTTTTTCAGTGCCCACTGTTCATTGAAGAATCCGGCATCCACGATCTTGCCGGGATTTACGGCATCAGGGGCTTGGCTGAGATTAACGATGGCCCAGTCGGGGAGCTTGGGTACCTGGCGGGCGTTGTTGAGGTAATCGTATTCGCGATAGGTGAAGCTGCTGTTGATGACGACATACTTTTTAGGGTTGAGGGGATTGGGATAGATGAGCACTGGGACATGTTCTCCTGCGGCATATTTTTTGTCGCCGACCACGATGTTCTCTGCGGTCCATTGGATGGGCAGTTTGTCCACGATCTTTTTGAGCACGGCATTGCTGCTGGGGTCACCCCAGAGCACGAGATTGTTTTTGGCGATGTCTTCATCCTTCACCTCGGCATCCTTTTTCCGAGGAGCGTCGCCGCGAAATTGTTTTTGCCACTCGGTGACCGCACGTGGCAGTTCGCTGGCAACCCATTTTTCGACTTGGGGATTTAAGGCAGCTCCAGTGGGGGTGACGAAAAGGAAGGCATCCATAAACGCATCATCAATCGGCCCACTCATGCCATGACGCTTGGCCAGGGAATCACTGGCAATCCCATCCGCTGCGAGCTGCCATTTTCCGTTCACCTTGCTCAGCGAAGCCGTGTATGATCGATCCGACTTGGGGGATTCCGTGGTGATCTCGGCACCATCAATATTGATCGCAACTTTCTTAAACAAGTTAAGCGGACAGGTGCCAGACGCGAACTTCACCGTCAGCGCAGTCACCTTATGGGTTTGCAGCTTCAGAGCATTCTCACTGGTGATGGAGGCATCGACACGGGATTTCTCCCAATGCTCTTCCATCCCATCCACGGTGATCCATTTCGATTGGTTGTAACGCAGAGTCATGGTGGTGAAATGCACTTCTTTAGGTGCGCGATCACGGCCTTGAGCGGTGATGGCGGCTAGACGCTGTTCGATTTCAATGAGACTGTCAGGATGGATCTTGTGAGCGGTCTGCGGCCCGATGATGTGGAGCATGTTCAACCCGACCTTTTTCAATTCGCGTTCCATGACATCAGCCGCCTGCTTTTGTTTGTCGAGCTCACCGCTGTAGGCAATCGTTGGGCAATTGAAGAGATTGAGCGCGTAGTCGGTTGCATTATACCAACCCCAAAGTTTCTTCTGATACCAAGGCACTTTGGAGACATCTTCGGTCTGGAAGACATTGAGGAATTCAGGAGTTTCGGCAAATCCGGCACCGGGGCTCGCGGCACACCATTGGTCGGGAAAGTGAGTCGCAAACTGCCAAGCCGCTGCCCCACCCATACTGAAGCCGCGCATCACCACCTGATTGTTATTGATATTGTAGTACTTCCGGACATGATCGAGCGCTTCGAAAGCATCCACCTCACCCGCAAATTTATTGGCGCAGCAATAGCGTCCGTAAAGATGGAGGACGATGCTATTGGCCGGTTGAATTTGCCCGACCTGCTTTGTGCGCTGACCCACAAATCCGAGTTCACTGAGAGTTTCACCACGTCCATGACACCAGATGTCTAGACGGGTCGCGCCCCCACTGTAGCTCTCAGGAATTACCAATCCATAAGGTTGGATGGAGCCATCAATCTTGGAGCGATAGGCTCGTACCACGAGACCCTTCTTATTGGTCCATGGCGCTGCTCCTTTTTTTAATGATTCGGCCCGTGCCTTACCATCGGTCAAGGCATCATACGCCATTTTAATTTCCTCCGGCTTATAGATCATGTTGTAACGCAAAGCCCAATCCACAGACTTGTGGTAGATTTCTACATCAGGGATTAGGTTTGCGAATTTGGGATTTTTTGATGGCGTTTGTATCACTTCATCAATGAGCAGCCTTAGTTCCGCTAAGCCTTTGTTAAGAGCATCTTTGTCGATGGCGGGAACCTCAACGCCTGGAGGTGGAATGGGGCGGACATTTTGCACAAGATTGTCCTCGGGGCCGTCAGCATGGGCGATGCTGAACGCAACTATGGAACAGATGAGGAGGAGAGAGATATGTCTTTTCATGGAAGTATTCGTAAGTTTGCAGGAAACACCAACTGCTGCCAAGCACTATCCCGCTTCAGCTAGTTCAAAAATCATCTTAGAAATCGTGGATGTTTCTGCTTGATCTAAAGCCCGAGTGCCTTGCGGGGATTAGTGATGGAGACTAGCTGCAATTCTGCCGGGCTCAATCCAATTGCTTGCGCATTGTTTTCCTGAATCCGTGGCCAGGTCACGGTGGAGCCTACAAAGTGGGAACCGTCCGGTGAACGTGCCACTAGATCATCGCCAATGACAATGTCCCATCCTGCCAGAGTAAAGCGCCCCGGTCCCAATCGTGATGCGGAGATGGCATCCGTGACAAAAATGGTCCGATCCAAGCTGGCGCTACGCAGGTAGTTTTGCAGGGTATAGAATTCAATATGCACGCCATCAGGAATAAAGCAGAGCCAGAGTCGGTCATGCAACGAGAGCGCGCGTTGCACGATATTGTCATGACGATGCATGAGCATGGGGCAGCCATTACCCACATGAGTAAACATGCGAAGTCCATTGTCGGTGGAAGCTCTAAGAACCTCAAGAGACGGATTGCAATGCCCCGCTGAAACGCAGATGCCCTGTTCACTTAGCCAGCGTGTTGTGGCGAATCCAGCATCGTTTTCCGGAGCCAATGTCATGAGCCGGGTAAGACCGTTTGCGGCATCACAGAGACGCTTCGCATCATCCACCGTTGCCGGGCGTACCGCATGAGGTGGATGAGCGCCGACGTAACCTTTTTCTGCGTTAATGAAGGGACCCTCGAGATGAAAGCCTGCGATGACCTCCTTGGCCAGTTCATCGTGGTCACGCAATTCCACGATTTTCCTGATGCGGCGTTCCATAATCGGAAGTTCGTCGGTGATAATGGTGGCGAGAATGCCTTCCACCCCATCGGCTTGTAGGGCAATACAGGCATCCCGCAATGCTTCCGCAGTCAGATTATCGGTGTTGAAATCGGTTCCGGCGTAGCCGTTGACTTGTAAATCAAACATAAGAAGAAAATACGCGTGGAATTGTCTTGGCTATCGGGAGTATCAATATTTTGCTGTGCCGCTATATCGGTTTGGGTTTGGTGGGCTCATTGAGTGACCCACATTGGGAACAGGCGCTCACGACTTTGTTTGCGCCGTTCTCATAAATATGACCACAGATACGGCAATGAACAAGATCAGCTCGTGCGCTCATTTCTGTGCGTCGTTCTGCCCATACGGCAATGGCCCAAAACACGCCAAGCATGGCGACTCCAACGCTCATGCCGATGAAGAGCAAGGTGAACAAGGAAACTTGAATCATGGGGCAATGGTAGCACTCCAGTGAAAAGTGGCGATACCCCAAATGGGTTTGCCTGCGACGGTGTCTTTTGCGGGCAGAGACTCAAAGCGCAATTCGTTGAGGTGTTGCAGGAGACGCTGAGTTACTTCAGGGTTGGCAGCATCGCTAATGGGAAGTGCAAAGGCAACAAGACCACTTGAAGTGACGCCGAGTTGAAAGCGATAAGCGTCAGTATCTGTCAGACCGAGCAAAGTAAAGTTTGGCGATTTTAATATTGCCCTTTTGGCGAGTTCGCCGCTCAAATTCATCGTGAGACTCGGCGCGGTATTGCGCAGCGGAATGACAGTGGGTATTTCCTTTAGATCGTTTAAATCGAGTGGCGGAAGGATTGGCTTTTTTGTATCAAGCAAACGCGCTGGCGATATTTTGTAGGCCTTATAGGGTGGGTCTTGTAGGGCAAAGACATGATTCTCAAAGCTTGGATGAAATACAGGCGCCCGTTCATCGAGGTTGATGGGATTCGTGATGTCACTGCTGGTGGGTAGGACGAGATGATCCATATCTTGCACACGATTCATGATGGCGCGTGCGGTAGGGTCGGTGTTGTTGAGGAGCAAGACTTGCTGAGGTACAGGAGTAACCCGGCGTGTCTGGGGATAAACAACTTTGAAGAGATAGAAAAAACTCGTGAATCCCAGCGCGGTAATGATGAGCCACAGCCACAGACGTACGCCTGATCCTGCTGGACGGTGCCAGTGAAAATTAAGGAGGGAGGGCTCTGCGTTTTTTTTGGCCATGATTAAACTCGGCTCACTGCTTTGTCGGTTGCGTGGCATAGGCCACTTCACACCCCAGACTCAGCGCTACATTACTGATTTGTTGGACGCGGCCAAAGGGGGTCATTTCATCGGCATGAATGATCACTCTTCGACTTTCGCGTTTGGCGTTTACTAGCTCTATCCGTAGTTGCTCTAGGGTTATAGGGTTACCATTGAAATAGAGTGGATTATTACTGCCTGCTGCCACCGTGATGACTTGTGCCCGGTCGAATCCGGTGAGCCGTGAAGCGCTTTCTGGAAGCTTCACTGCGACGCCGCTTTGGATCACAAATGAAGAACCTAAAAGGAAAAACATGAGTAGCACCAACAGCACATTGAGCACGGGTCCAAGATAAAGCCACGAGGCCTGTTTGGGCAAGTGGCTCTGAAGTTTCATCGCGCAGGTGCCAGCCACTCCGGTTAACTATTCTTACCCCGTTTGCGATTTTCACCAGAAACGCTGGCGTCTCCCTGGCGGAATTCCACGATTTGTGCACCACCTTCGGTCGTGATGGTTGGCTCGCGATAGTCTTCAAGAATGTTCACGATCTCGATACCAGCACGTTCGAGGTCATGCATGAGGTGGCGTGATTTGGCAGCGAGGAAGGAGTAGAAAAGATAGCTTGGAATGGCCACGACCAAGCCGAGAGCGGAAGTGACCAGGCTCATGTAAACTCCCTGTGCGACATCTGCGGGAGTGGCGTATCCGTTGACGTTATTAAGTTGGGTGAAAGTATCCATTAAACCACCAATGGTACCGAGTAGGCCGATCAAGGGTGCTACGTGAGCGATACTATTCAGCACACTGAGATAACGCTCCAAACGCGGCACTTCGAGTTGCCCAGCTTCTTGCACAATCTCTTTCAATTGTTCGCGTGGGAGATGATGCCGGAGCAATGCGGCGTGAAGAACCCTGCCAGCAGGCACACGAGTGGCAACACATTCTTGTAGTGCTTCCGCATAGTTCTTGCGGCGGATAAGGCTGGCCAAGCCTGAGAGAAACTCCCCAATATTCATGCCTGCCCGATGGTAGTAAGAGATGCGCTCTGCGAAAATGGCAAGCGACAGGCCGAAGCAACTGAATAACAGCCAGACGAGCGGCCCACCTTTGGAGATCAGATCAGGCATGAGAAAAAATCAGGTCAGCAGGGTCAAAAAAGGGTTTGTTCCTCATACTGAAAGAACAACAGCATGAGCATGTGAGAGGCCAAGAGTAAACGATTTTTGTGCCATGGCAATGAGTAATTTGATGGTGGAACAGCCCCCTGTGCCCTGTCTTCAGGAAGGCGGCCTGGCTTACGGCGGCAAATTCATTGAAGCCGTTCTATGTGTCGACGCCTTGACAAAATGCGGCGACTGCGTCGTAAGTGAAAGGTTTCAGCTCCCACTCACCATCTCATTTGCCACAACGTCAGCATGGGTTAGGGTGGAACACGATACGCTTTTCTCATGCTGCTCATCATCGACAACTACGATTCTTTTACTTACAACCTTGTCCAATACTTTGGTGAGATGGGGGCGCTCATGGAAATCCGGCGCAATGATCAAGTGACGCTGGCGGAGATCGCCAAGCTGAAGCCGGATCATATCTGCATATCACCAGGGCCATGCACCCCGAAGGAGGCCGGCATTAGCAACGAAGTGATCAAGCAGTTCGGCGCGACCATTCCATTGCTTGGGGTGTGCCTTGGGCATCAATGCATCGGTCATGTCTTCGGGGGCGATGTCGTACGCGCCAAGAGGCTCATGCACGGGAAGGTCTCGCCTATTCATCACACAAACGAGTCCGTCTTTAAAGGGATGCCCGTGGACTTCGAAGCTACGCGCTATCACTCACTGATCATTGAGAAAGATACTCTCCCCAATTGCCTGGAGATCACCGCGCATGCAGCAGATGACGCTACCGAAATCATGGGTGTACGTCATAAAGAGCTTCCCATTCACGGGGTTCAGTTCCATCCTGAGAGTATTCTGACTCGGGAAGGTAAAAAGTTATTGAAGAATTTTCTGGATATGTGAGCGAAGCGGCACCTAAGTTGCTTGTCCTGTAAAAACGCTATACGCCATGGCTAAACTACAATCTCTTCGTGAAGCACTTTCAGAAGCTCCGGACAATACCGCGCTTCTGCTCTTGTATGGTCATGCCTGTGTCGATGAATTGCATCTAGAGGAGGCTCAAGAAATATTCACCCGGGTTCTCGCGCTGGAACCGAATCGCGCCGAAGGTCATCTGGGTCTCGCGAAAGTGCTCATACTTCAAGGTGACACCAGTGCCGCTGCCGTGCGGGTGGAGCGCATTCTGCAACGTGATGCTCAGAATGCCTCTGCTCATTTGCTCTTGAGTCGGATTCATCTGACAGAAAATCAACGAGTAAAAGCCTTGGAGCATTTTAATCGCGCCATCGAGCTTGATGCTTCAGCCTCTGATCCTGCTTTGGAAGCCGATCTGGGAAGCCCCCCCAAGGCCTCATCACAACTGAAAGAACGGTCATCCAACTCAATGGAGTCTTTGATGGATGATGAGTCCATTGCCGAAGTGCAATCAGAGATTTTTGAGGACCCATTTGATGAGACGACGCCCTATGAGTGGCGTCCCGAGACATTCTATGCACCGGGTGATGGAGAGCGCTTTCGCGTCACTTTCTCAGATGTCGGTGGCATGGAAGCTCTCAAAGAAGAGATACGATTGAAGATTATATATCCCCTCCAACACCCAGAGCTTTACAAGGCTTATGGGCGCAAGTCTGGGGGCGGCATTCTACTTTATGGTCCACCCGGATGTGGCAAGAGCACTATTCTGCGAGCTACCGCAGGAGAAGTTTCGTGCAATTACTTCGCCATTGGCTTGCATGAAGTCTTCGATCCTTTTTACGGCAGTATCGAGCGCAACCTTCATCAGATCTTTGAAACAGCTCGCGCGAATAGTCCTTGTGTACTGGTGTTCGATGAGTTGGACAGCCTCGCTCCGGATCGTCGGCATGTGCGTGATTCGCAGATGCGTAATGTCGTAAATCAGTTTCTCAGTGAACTCGACGGACTGCGCAGTGATAATCATCGTATCCTTGTCATTGGAGCAACCAATGCTCCGTGGCAGCTTGATCCCGCGTTGCGGCGTCCAGGTCGTTTTGATCAGGCCATTTTTGTGCCACCACCCGATGACGCAGCCCGTTTGCAGATTATCCGTTTACAGGGAAGGGATAAACCGATTGCCAAGCTCGACGAACCAACGCTGGTGAAAGCCACGGTCGGGTTCTCTGGCGCAGACATGCGCTGGGTCTTTGATCGCGCCGCAGAACTAGCCTTGGCTGACGCCTTGCATTCAGGGAAAACAGCACCCATCCACATGGAATTGCTCCTCCAGATCATTCAAGAACATGCGCCAACGGCTCAAGCTTGGCTGGAGGGTGTGAAACAGAATGCGCCTGCCACCCAGCAAGACGCATTGTATAACGAGGTGCGGAAATTCATCCAACAGACAGCAGCGAAGCGCCAGAGTTAAAGCTCTGATTTTTAGAAAATCTGGGGTAATTCACGGCGCTTGTGAAATTTTTCACAAATACGCCTTGCCGCATCTCTGCTTTGCAGAATACTCCATCTCGTCCCCTTCCTTACCCACGCATGGCCACCACAGTTCACGAGATAGATGCGCCTGACACTGCTACTAAAGCGATGCAGCAAGCGCATACGCATGAAGAAGCGGTGACCGACATGATCGGTGAAAAGTTAATTCTTAATATGGGGCCTTCTCATCCCGCGACGCATGGAGTGTTGCGTTTGGTGTTAGAGTTGGATGGCGAGATCATTTCCAAGGCTGATCCTGATATAGGCTATCTGCATCGTGGCGATGAAAAAATTGCTGAAAACATGCATTACAACCAGTTCGTGCCTTACACGGATCGACTGGATTATCTCGCGCCACTCGCCAATAACGTGGCTTATGCCTTAGCAGTGGAAAAGCTCATGGGCTGGGAGTTGCCTGAACGTGGGAAGGCCATACGGGTTGTCTGTTGCGAAATGGCACGCATTTCTTCGCACCTCCTTGGTGTCGGTGTTTTTGCCATGGATGTCGGTGCCATGACCGCATTCCTCTACACTTTTAACGAACGCGAAAAGATCTACAATCTCTGCGAACATCTCACTGGTGCGCGATTCACGACGAGCTACACGCGTGTTGGCGGACAGACTCGTGACATGAACGAGACTTTCATCACAGGATTGAAAAAGTTCCTCATAGATATCGTCCCAGTGATTGATGAAATGGACGCACTGCTTTCACGCAACGCTATTTTTCTCGGCCGTACTCAAGGGCTGGGCATTATTACGAAAGAGGACGCCATTGCTTACGGTTTGTCTGGGCCTAATCTGCGGGGTTCGGGTGTGGAGTATGATTTGCGCAAAGCGCATCCGTATCTCGACTACGACAAATACGAATTCGATATCCCGATTGGCACTACGGGCGACAGCTATGACCGCTACCTTGTTCGCATGGAAGAAATGCGTCAGAGTGTCCGCATCCTCAATCAAGTGCTCGCCTATCTTCCTGGGGGTCCGATAAATACCGGTGACCCCAAGAATCGACTGCCTGATAAAGAACGTGTGCTCATGAAGATGGAGGAGCTCATCCACCATTTTATAGTCTCCACTCAGGGCATTGATGCTCCAGTAGGTGAAATTTATTTTGGCGCTGAGAATCCCAAGGGTGAACTTGGTTTCTACATTTGCAGCAAAGGCGGCGGTGTTCCTTATCGCATGAAGATTCGTTCGCCCTCCTTTGTTAATTTGAGCATTCTCTCGAAAATTCTCCCCGGTCACATGCTCAGTGACGTGCCCGCCATTCTCGGCAGTTTCGACTTCGTGATGGGAGAATGTGACCGGTAAGTTTTTAAGGTAGCGTATGACATTTAAAGTGCCCGCAGAACTAGAAGCAAAAATGGATGAGGTAATCACGCATTACCCGGTTTCCAAGCGCAGTGCGGTCTTACCTCTTCTGCATCTTATCCAGCACCACTTCCGTTTCATCGGCGAGGAAGCGGTGACATGGGTGGCAAATAAACTTAGCCTTGAGCCCATCCAAGTGCTGGAAGTCGTCACCTTCTATCCCGGCTTCCGTCAGACAGCTCCGGGCAAGTATCATATTCGAGTCTGCCGCACGCTTTCCTGCGCCATGGCTGGCAGCTATGATTTGATGGAGTCGCTTTGCAAAACGGCGAACATCGATCGCTCCCATGTTGATCATCATCATCCCATTGCTGTGAGCGAAGATGGTAAATACAGCATCGAATTTGCCGAGTGTCTCGCAAGCTGTGGTTTCGGCCCAGTTTGCATGGTGGAGGATGATTTCCATGAAGCGGTTAAGCCGGAGAAATCGGCGGAATTGCTTGCTCAATATAAGTAACTGAAATTTGCTGCACTCAGTGAAAGTGACATCCTCAAAACTCCTGTCGTATTTACCGAAATGGCTATGCCTAGTCTCTCTGCTTCTACTGGCTTCTTGCGCTGGTGGCCCAACGAAAAGCTCTAATCACGCCTGGCGTTCCTATCAAACAGGTAAAGCCTCTTGGTATGGAGGAAAATTTCATGGTCGGAAAACCGCCAGTGGTGAGCGTTACAACCAGTGGGCGATGACGGCGGCTCATAAAAAACTACCCTTTGGCACTCACGTGCGAGTGACCAATCTAGACAATGGTCGCGCCTGCGTCGTGCGAATCAATGATCGCGGTCCATTTGTTTGGGGGCGTGTCATTGACCTTTCAGCAGCCGCGGCAAAACAGATCGGAGTTTATAGTGCTGGGGTGGCGCCGGTGCGGGTGGATGTTCCGAGGCGGTAGGAAAGGAGGGCGGAGACTCCTCTCCGCTTTGAATATATGGGTGGCAAAGTCGCGAAACCATGAAGCGGGCAGGAGTGCCCACGCTCCTTTCTTGATGGCCCTAAGCTGAACGGTTGAAGCCAAATAAAAGAGGCGGCATGCTTTCATGCCACCTCTATGCATATGAACACACACAACTGACAAATTCTTTAGACTGGCATTTGAGTGGAGAGAGGTAAGGCATTCCCTCAACTCTCAACCATAGACTTTCCTACAGCAACTTGGCTCCAGCCTCTGCGAGCGGACTGCGCTCGCCTTTGCTGAGAGGAATATGAGCCGCGAAGGGCTGACCTCTCATGCGCTGACGGGTGTAAACCAGACCGTTACTGCGACTGTCCACATACGGATTATCTATCTGCGCCGGATCACCAATGAGTACCAGCTTGCTGCCTCGCGACATGCGGGTAACCACCGTTTTGGCTTCCAGCGGAGTCAGTTGCTGGGCTTCATCGAGGATAAAGAATCGATCAGGAATGCTGCGACCTCGTATATAGCAGAGCGCTTCAATTTCGATGATGCCTTCCTGTATCATGGGTTCGTAAGGAGCGGAAGGTGTGGCGGCGTTTGATGAGCCGTTGACGTCCTGTCGATTACCATGCCGCGCTGCTTTCTTTTTGTTCATATTGGCATCCGCCGCCACGGGACGCGTTAGTAAATCCAGTGCGTCATAGACCGGCTGAAGCCAGGGGCGCATCTTCTCCTGAAGTGATCCCGGCAGAAAACCAATCCCTTGCCCCATGGCCACGATGGGGCGACTCACGGTGATGCCGGTATAACCGCGACCCATGACCTGAGAAAGTCCTGCTGCACAAGCGAGCAATGTCTTGCCTGTGCCTGCTTGACCAAAACAAGTAACCAGTGAGATCTCAGGATTCATCAGGGCATCCAGCAAACAAGCTTGCCCAAGATTCATCGGTTTAATGGTACGCCCTTGCATGACGCGGAGACTCTCCGGAATATGGAGACGAGTGAGAACTTTTGCGGAAGAGAAGCGAGCCGGCATCGTGCTTTTTTCACCGGCAGAGAGCAACACATATTCATTAATCGCGAGATGCTGGACGCGTTTTTGATCCAAATCCAGATTGCCGCTACTCGCGAACCGTTGCAGTTCATGGGCGCTGACCTCTACGCGCGCCAGTTCCATATGAGAGACCTCACGAGCTTCCACCTTGTCATGCAGATAATCCTCACACGGCACATCGACAGCACGTGCTTTTAACTGCATGTTAATGTCCTTACTTACCAAAATGACGGGAGTCGTTGACTGATGGGCAAGCCAAAGAGCACTGGCAAGGATGCGGTGATCGGGTTTCTCCATGTCATGAAAAACCCGTTGGAACCGTTGCACTGCCTTTAGTTGAAGGGCTTCCTCAAGATCAAAAATGATCAGGCGGATCAGTCCACCTCCATCCGTAGGCACTCCATCCATGACATTGATATTTGGCTTTGAAAAAACGCGGGACAAAGCGCGATGTACTTCACGGGCATTGGCTCCGCGTTCGGTGGGTTCATTCTTAAAGCGGTCCAGTTCACCGAGTACATCGACTGGGATACAAATGTTGTTGTCTTCAAAACGCTGAAGGCACGCAGGATCGTGCAACAGCACATTAGTATCGAGAACGAAATTTTTCACCAGTGACGAAGCGCTATGATCGTTGCGACTGCCTACTTTGCGCTTTCGTCGTGCACCGACACGAAGCTTACCGTTTTCTCCACCTGAGAAGGATTGATCTTCAGTATACAGCGAAAGGTCGGCAGGAGTTGCAGCTTCGTGGAGCATGATGAGGGTGATGAAGGGTTAGTGTTTATGGGCGGTGGGGTATAATGAAAAACCGCCCTTAGAACACTGAAAGTGTCCAAGCGCGGTTTGGGTTGTGCGGATGAAAAAGTAGGCATCCGAAAAATTAATTAAGCTATGTGAAATAAAACGCATTAACGATGGGCAAAGCAAGAGAAATATCTGTGATCAGTGTTTTATAAGTTAAAATTTTTGGTCACATAGAGCGAAACCCATGCCACTTGCGGCCTGTAGTGCAATTAAGTGAAAAGCACACGGTATTTTGCCTTTCGATATGATCTCGCTACGATGTTTCATGACTTTTTGTAATGCCAAAGCAGATCTTTTTATTCCTGATCAATCCGATCAAAATCAAGCCTTTGCCCGGGTTACGCATCTGGGCATTGTCAGTCATCAGGACGATCTAGAGATCGCCGCGTATCACGGCATCACCGAATGCTTTCGTCGCGAAGACAAGTGGTTTGGTGGCGTGGTTGTGACCAATGGCTCGGGCAGTCCTCGTAAAGGTTCGTACGCCAACTTTACGGACGAAGAGATGATGGAAGTTAGGAAGCACGAGCAACGCAAGGCTGCTTTCGTAGGAGAATATAGCGTCATGGTCCAACTTGGTTATCCCAGTGACGAGGTCAAAACGTCCAACAAAGCTGATGTCGTGGCCGACATTTTCCACATCCTCAAACAGACCCAGCCGCAGTTTGTTTATCTACACAATCCAGCGGACCGACACGACACCCATGTCGCCACTTTTCTTCGCTGTCTTGAAGCGCTGCGATCCTTACCCAAGCAGGCGCGGCCACAAAAAGTCTATGGCTGCGAAGTCTGGCGCAAGCTCGATTGGCTTCTCACCGAAGACAAGGTCATGCTCTGGGTCGATCAGTATCCGCATCTTATCGGCGCGTTGCTATCGGTCTTTGATTCGCAAATAAGTGGAGGAAAACGTTACGACCTCGCCGAGGAGGGCATTCGCCGCGCCAACGCCACCTATTTTGATTCACACACCACCGACAACACAAGCGCTCTCACCTTCGCGATGGATCTCACCCCCCTGATTCAGGATGACGCCCTTAACCCCGAGAATTTCACCGTTGAGTTTGTGGATCGACTGAAGAACGACATCAAGGACCGGATGCGGAAGTTTGCCTGAGAGCGCATACCATTTACCCCGAGGCGGCGGAGGAACCCGCTGAGTAGTCACTTTATTATCGCGAGCGCGAACCTGAGCCAAGTTCTTACGGTTACTTGACGGAATCGTCATGCCGCTGACTGTTCGCCCTATGTCTGATCTTGTGCCTGCTCTCCAAGCCCGTGATGTCCACCGCCGCTACAAGCTGGCGGGACATGAAGTGCATGTGTTGCGTGGGGTTTCACTGGAAGTGCAGCAAGGGGAGCGTGTGTTTCTTTGTGGAGCTTCCGGGGCGGGAAAGACGACGTTGCTTTACACATTGGGTGGACTTGAAAAGCCGAGTTCGGGTGATGTATATATAGGCGGTGAAGCCCTCTACGCCGCATCATCGAAAGAAAGAGCACGGCTGCGCAATCAAGGGTTAGGCTTCGTTTTCCAGAACTATCATTTGTTGCCTGATCTCACGGCTTATGAGAACGTGCTTTTGCCATCGCGAATCAGCGGGAAACTGGCTGAAGAACGTGCCGTGGAACTGCTGAAACGGGTGGGGCTTGAAGATCGATTGCATCATTTGCCGACCGAACTTTCTGGTGGGGAACAGCAGCGTGTGGCATTGGCTCGCTCGCTGATCAATGATCCCGCCATTATCCTCGCGGACGAACCGACGGGCAATCTTGATGCCACCACTGGTAAGCAGATCATGGAGCTACTTTTTACCGTGGTTGCGGAGACCAAAAAGACATTGGTTGTGGTGACACATGACATGAATCTTGCCGAGAGGGGAGATCGCAGGCTGGTATTGAAAGAAGGCGCATTGGTGGCGGCGTAATTCCTGTGCTTGCAATGCCGCTGGTGTCGGGCATTCTTCGCGCTCGCCATGTCCAAATCCAGCCTCCTCATCTATCTCGACGGCAACATCGTTCCTGAAGCCGATGCCAAGATCAGCGTGTTCGATCACGGTCTTCTTTATGGGGATGGCGTCTTCGAAGGGATCCGCTTTTACAACGGTCGTGTTTTCAAGCTCACCGAGCATCTGGTGCGCATTTATGAATCGGCTCGTTCCATCTGCATGGACATCCCGTTGACCTTCGCGGAACTGGAAAAAGCTACTCTCGACACCATCGCCGCCAATGGATTGCGGGACGGTTACATTCGGTTGCTCGTGACTCGCGGGGTTGGCCCGCTGGGATTGAATCCATACCAGTGCCCAAAACCCAGCGTGATCATCATCGCCAGCAGTATCTCTCTTTATGCGCCTGAGAAATATCAAAACGGTCTGGTCATGATCACCTGCGCAACGCGTCGTCCAGCCCCAGCAGCCTTGAGTCCGCAGGTGAAGTCGCTCAATTATTTGAACAATGTCATGGCAAAAATTGAAGCCATTCAAGGCGGCGCCGAAGAAGGGGTGATGCTCAATGAGCAGGGCTACGTTGCTGAATGCACGGGCGACAATATTTTCCTTGTGAAGGGTGGTCAGGTTTTTACGCCGCCGATTTCTGCCGGCGGCCTTGATGGCATCACCCGTCGAGCCGCAATGGATTTGCTGGGGGAGATGGGTATTCCTTGCACGGAGATCATGATGACTCGTCACGATGTGTTCACGGCCGATGAATGTTTCCTTACTGGCACCGCAGCGGAAGTCATTGCGGCCGTGGCACTGGATCGTCGTGTCATCGGCACTGGCAAGCCCGGCCCAATTACCAACAAACTTGTGGAAAAGTTCAAAGCCTTGGTCACGACCAGCGGCACTCCAGTGACGTATCTTTCCTGAAGGATGAAGGCAAAAGGATGAGGGATGAAACTTTATCTCTATCCGGTTCCTTTTTCTTTTGTATTCTTTGAATTATGAAATGTGACTCGTGCGATCAAGAAGCCAGTGTCTTTCTGACCCAGATTGTGGATGGGAAAATGACGCAGGTGAACTTGTGCGATAAATGTTCGAAAGAGAAAGGTGTCACTGATCCCACAGGTTTCCAGTTAGCAGACTTCCTGTTGGGCACTGCGGCTCAGAAAAAATCAAAAGCAATCGCAAAAGAGGACGATTCACTGGCTTGTCCGGAGTGTGGGTTTACCCGGGCGCACTTGAAGAAAATAGGCCGCATGGGCTGCCCTGAGTGTTACCATACCTTCGCGGATGACCTTGATAATATGCTCCGCGCTATGCACAAAGGCACTCGGCATGTCGGTAAAGTACCCGGCAAACAGTCGCCCGCCAATATCACGATCAATGTCAAACGCCGTATCAACGAGCTGAAAGAAGCGATTGATCTCGCCGTGGAAGAGGAGCGCTACGAAGATGCTGCCCGATTACGCGATGAAATGCGTGAAGTAGAGACCGCTTCAAAATAAGAAGCTTAGATCATTCGGTTCTCGCACTAGTAGATATTGTCATACATGATGATGTTTTATTGATTGTGCGAACTTGTTTTGAACTGTAACGCCATGTTAGCTTTCAGATTCGTAATAGATTATTACCTTGATGCGCTTCACCACTCTCCTTAAGAACCCCGCCGATTGGATGCAAGGGCATGGCCCGCATTCCGAGATCGTCATGACCTCCCGGATCCGCTTGGCGAGGAATCTCCGTGGTTGGTCGTTCCCGGGTTGGTCTTCCGAGCGTCAGCGGGTTGAATTGCTCAAAGAAGTTCGCCCTGTGGTGGCTGGGTTGCCAGAGATGAAAGAGGGTTTTAATGAGGAATACATTGGCCTGTCTAAGACTAAAAAGCAGGTGTTGGTTGAGCGTCATTTGGTGAGTCGCGAACATGCTGCTAGATCGACTGGCTGTGCGGTACTGATTGATCGTCGTCAGAGTCTGGCCATCATGGTGAACGAAGAGGACCATCTCCGGATGCAGGGCATTCGCGCAGGGCTAGATTTGCGTATGGCGCATGAGTTGATTAATCGGGTGGATTCCGAGCTGGAAAATACTTTACCGTATGCCTTTGACCAGCGTCTTGGCTATCTCACCGCCTGCCCGACCAATGTAGGCACTGGCATGAGAGCTTCTGTCATGCTCCATCTTCCAGCATTGGTGCTGACTGATCAGATTAAGCAGGTGATGAATGCGGTTAGCAAGATCGGGTTGGCCGTCCGTGGTCTCTATGGTGAAGGCACCGAGGCTTTGGGCAATCTTTTCCAAGTCTCAAATCAACACACCTTGGGTGAGACTGAAATGGAGTTGATTTCACGGATCGAAGGCGTGGCAGAGCATATTGTCCAAGCGGAAACACATGCGCGGGAGAAGCTCGTGCATGAAGGCCCTACGATGCTGCATGACCAAGTTGGTCGCGCCTATGCCACACTTCGCTTTGCTCATCTACTGAATTCCAAGGAGGCACTGAACCATTTGTCTCTTCTCCGCCTCGGTGCAGACATGGATTTGGTGCAAGAATGCGACCGCAGTCTTCTCGATATGATGTTGCTCGCAATCCAGCCTGCTCATTTGCAATTAGCCGCTGAACGTGATCTTTCTCCCGAGGAACGCGATGCGCGTCGGGCGGAAATTACACGTCAGATGTTGAAATCTGTTCCTGAACCTCTTAACGTTACTCAAGGTAATGCGGGATCATCCGCCACCCCCCCCGAATCCGATGATGAATAACTTCACTCCTCGCGCGCAGCAAGTGCTGGCTCTAGCCCGCAAAGAAGCGGACCGCTTTAACCACAACTATGTCGGTACCGAGCACTTGTTGCTGGGGCTGATCAAGCTGGGACAAGGCGTCGCTGTCAATGTTCTGACTAAGTTGGGCGTTGATCTCGAAACAGTTCGCATGCAGGTGGAACAGCAGGTTGGCAATGGCCCGGACACCAAAATGGTGGGCAACATCCCTTACACGCCGCGCGTGAAAAAAGTTCTCGCTCTGGCAGCCAAGGAAGCTAAAGCATTAAACCATTCTTATGTTGGAACGGAGCATTTGCTGCTCGGATTGCTTCGTGAAGGGGAAGGTGTTGCTGCTCAAGTTTTACGCAGTCTCGAAGTAAATCTCGAAAAAGCCCGCAACGAAATTCTCAAGGAGCTCGACCCCAATTTTGGAAACGAAGAAGAAGAGGAAGAGCAGGAAAACACCCCCACCAGTGGTAGCGGTAGCAGCGGTGCAGCTCAGAAAAAAGAAGGGAAAACCCCTGCTCTCCGGGCTTTTGGTCGCGATCTTACGGAACTCGCCCAGAAAGGCGAACTTGATCCTGTGATTGGACGCAGCAGTGAAACGGAGCGAGTCATTCAAATCCTTTGTCGTCGTACCAAGAATAATCCTGTATTGATTGGCGAAGCAGGGGTGGGTAAAACCGCCATTGTTGAAGGTCTCGCTCAAGAAATCGCTCAGGGCAATGTTCCGGAAATTCTGCGCGATAAAAAAGTCATCGTACTTGATCTTGCCCTCATGGTCGCGGGCACCAAGTATCGAGGACAGTTCGAAGAACGTATCAAGGCGGTGATGGATGAAATTCGTCGCACCAAGAACGTGATTCTGTTCCTTGATGAATTGCACACCATTGTCGGTGCCGGAAGTGCCGAAGGAGCCATGGACGCAAGCAACATTATCAAGCCTGCTTTGAGTCGTGGTGAGATGCAATGCGTTGGTGCGACAACACTGAATGAGTATCGTAAATACATTGAAAAAGATGGCGCACTTGAACGGCGCTTTCAGCAGGTGAAGGTAGATGAGCCAAGCATTGAAGATGCCATCCTGATTCTTGAAGGTCTTAAGGGTAAATACGAAGCCCACCATAAAGCACACTATGGTCCGAAAGCTTTGGAGACAGCCGTTCAGCTCAGCAGCCGTTATCTTCCAGCGCGATTCCTTCCTGACAAAGCCATCGACATCATGGATGAAGCTGGTTCCAAGGCTCGCATTTCTGCGATGACTCGTCCGCCTGAATTGAAAGGGATCGAAGCTGAGATAGAAGCGATTCGTGTCGAGAAGGAAGTGGCCATCAAAGAACAAGACTTTGAAAAAGCTGCCAATCTTCGCGATAGTGAAAAAGCTGCGAAGAAGCGCTATGACGATGTGTTGGAGACCTGGCGCACCAATAACACTGAGCGGATTGTTGAAGTTACTGAAGAAGACATCATGTCTGTGGTGAGCAAGTGGACCGGCGTGCCACTTCAACGCATGGAGCAAGCGGAAGCTGAAAAGCTGCTCAAGATGGAAGACGAACTTAAGAAGCGCATCATCGGCCAAGATGAAGCTGTTATTGCTATCAGTAAGGCATTGCGACGCAGTCGTGCAGATCTCAAGGATCCCAAGCGCCCCATTGGTTCTTTTATCTTCCTCGGACCCACGGGGGTTGGAAAAAGTTTCCTCGCCAAGAATTTGGCGGAGTTCATGTTCGGCAGTGCTGAATCACTTATTCAGCTCGACATGTCAGAATACATGGAGAAGCACACGGCAAGCCGTCTCATCGGAGCTCCTCCCGGTTATGTCGGATATGAAGAAGGTGGGCAGCTTTCTGAAGCTGTTCGTCGTCGTCCTTATTCAGTGGTGCTTTTCGATGAAGTCGAAAAGGCTCACCCCGACGTCATGCATCTTCTTCTACAGATTTTGGAAGAAGGTCAGATTACGGACAACTTTGGTCGTAAGATCGATTTTCGTAACACGATCATCATTCTTACTTCGAACATCGGAGCCGACACGATTAAACGTCAGACCTCATTGGGCTTTGGTGCAATGAATCAAGATCAAGCTGATCACAGTGGCATGAAAGCCAAGGTGATGGAAGCGACGAAGAAATTCTTCAAACCAGAGTTCATTAATCGTCTCGACGACATCATCGTTTTCCAAATGCTTGAGAAAGAGCAACTCAACACCATTGTTGATCTTGAAATCGGCAAAGTGCTTGCTCGTCTTAAGAAAAAGCGTATCACGCTTACACTTGAGGCAAGTGCTCGCGAGTTTCTTACCAAGGAGGGGTATGATCCACAATACGGAGCGAGGCCTATGCGTCGCGCGGTGGAGAAAAACATCGAAGATCCTCTCGCGGAAGCCTTGCTTCGTGGTGAAGTCAAAGAAGGCGACACGGTGAAAGTGCTGTGCGAACCAGACGCCAAGTTGCTTAAGTTTATTAGTCTTGGTGAAGTTCCCATCGAGCCTGCGACAACAGCATCCAGCAGTGAAGGCTGATAAAAATGTCCTGAAATCGTTGCTATCAAATAAAAAAAGCGCTGTGAGAAACAGCGCTTTTTTTATGGCCCTGAATTTGTTACGGCTTCATGAGAAAAGCAAAGAAGTCACGCAAATCAGCGTCGCTCATTCCTGCCTGCATTCCTTCTGGCATCAATGAAATTGGCGAAGCCTCCAGGCTTTCGATGTTATCCGTTCTTGCGGTGTGCCTTTGACCCGCGAGGTCTTTCAGTGAGATACCGCTGGCATCTTGTTTGTCCATGATCCCCATGAGGACTTGGCCATCTTTAAGCTTCACAATATAAGCGCCGAAGCCTTCGCGGATTTCAATGTTTGGGTCAAGCATTGCGGTAAGCCAGAAGTCGAGATTTGTACGCTCATAGCCAATCAAGTCAGGGCCGATCTTGCCGCCCTCGTTGAAAAGGGTGTGGCATATGGCGCAGCGTTGCATGAAAAGTGCGTGGCCTTTTTCGACATTGCCACCGCCACCTCCAAGCGCGATTTTGATGCGTTGCGCTTCAGCAAGTTTCTGCGTGTTGGAGAGAGTTTTTTCTTTAGTCTTCCAGTGTTTTGCGATGAGCGCATCCATCTCTGCGTCTTTATAGAGCGCCAGTTGGCGAACAATGTCAGGGGCCACTTCAACCGCTTTAACATGCCACTTGTCCACTTCGCTGAGTAACATACGCGCCCAGTCTTTGCGACTGGCTAGCATCCGGTGCGCTGCATCCTTCAATGCAGGGTCTCCAGCATAGTGAGCTTCGTAACCATTAAGCACCGCTTTAGCAAGTTGATGATCCTCGAATTTTGCTGCGCTCGACAATACAGCCTTCTTTAAGCCGACATTGGTCGACTTATTGAGGATATTCAGCATGGCAGGTATCGCCTCTGGATTAGCGGCTTCAGCAAGTGCTTGTACGAGCGATGCTCTTTTCTCGCTTGGAGCTTTGTCATCTTTCACAATAGCGAGTGCTTTCTTTACGGCATCGGCATTGCCAGTTTTCACGGCAAGAGAGAGATCGGTATCGAGTTGGCTTTTTAAATAAGCATTCATGGCATCAGCCAGTGCTGGGGGAAGTAGTGGCAGTTTTCCTCCTTCAAACGCAGCTGCGATGCCTTCGATAACAAGTGCGCGATCTTCGTTACGTTTTGCAAGTGCCAGCAACTTTGTGCAGGCTTCATAGTTTTCATTTCCGCCGGCCATGGCCCAGCGCTTTGCGATGTCGAAGGCCCCATAGGTTCGTCCCAGTTGCAGTTTCCATACGGCATCATCGGAAAATAATGCGAGGATTGCATCACGATCCGTTTCTGCCTTTGCTTCCAGCACCCACCACAAGAGTTGTGGAATACGTTTATCAGTGATGTCAGTCTCGCGCTCCATCATGACGCGTACAATAGGGAGTGCAGCTTCCGCGGGCAGACGTTTTGCGGAGCAGAGAATCTGCGTGCGCACTTCCGGATGCAGCTCAGTGCGCGCGAGTTCCTTTAAAGCAGCAGCAAGTTGCGTGCTCACCTCTCCCTTGTCACCATTGCAGCGGATGACCCATCGGCGTATATAGGGGTCAACATGTTTTAATAAATCAACAGATAGCTCTTCATTCAATCCGCCGAGCATGTGTAGTGCAAACAAAGCATCGAGCGCGTATGGATTCGCTTTATCGCGCACCATTTTTTCTAAATCTGATAGCGCAGACTTTTCGCCGCGCCAGGCCAACTCCAGTGCTGCTTGTTTACGGAACCATTTATCGGCACTGCCGAGTTTTTGTAGGAGTTCACTGACGTTTGCTTTGTGCAAATCAAAGGGAGCTAACCCCATTTTACTTCCCGAAGGTTGTACGCGGTAGATGCGCCCGTCCGCCTTGCTCCAGTCATCCACGGGTCGCACATGACTGAGTCGTGTGTCATACCAGTCGGCGAGATAAACGCCTCCGTCTGGGCCTACTTTGATATCCACAGGGCGGAACCATCGGTCAGTACTGGAAAGCAATGGGGCGTCATCTTCTATACGAAAGGTTGAGGTGTCAGCTATACGCTTACTCACATAACACATGTTTTGTAGAGAGTTGGCAGCCAAGATGCGTCCACCGAGTGTATCAGCCATAAGGGCACCATCATAAATACAGAATGCCTGGGAGAAGCGTTTGCCGTCGCTCTTCGTTTCCATGTGATCAAAGAAGCCGAAAGCATACGGATTTGTTTGTGGGCCGTGTTTCCCAAAGTTTTTTGCGCCACTCATGCCCTGATCGTAGTGCATCCCGCGTTGGGCTCCGTTTGTGCCGCTGAAGAAGCGGCCTTGCGCATCGATTTCCGTGCTGAACGTGTTGCCACCGCCCTCGGCGTAGATTTCAAACACGCGCGTTACAGGATGGTAGCGCCAGATATGTTGACCTTCAAATTTTACATTCTTGGAAACCTTTGAGGACACATTGCCTTTGGTTGTACTGCCGTTGGCACCATAGAGCCAACCGTCGGGTCCGAACTGGATACTGTTTGCAACCGCATGCGTGTCCTGTAATCCAAAGCCGCTAAGGCATACTTCGGGATCACCATCAGGGACATCATCGTCATTCGCATCCGCATAGAAAAGCAGGTAAGGTGGATTCATCACCCAGACGCCCCCCTTTCCTTTGATTGCAGCGGTGGCGATGTTCAACCCTGTGATCACGTCCTTGTGCTTATCATAAATGCCATCGCCATCAGTGTCTTCAAACACCGTGATTTTGTCCGCGCCCTTGACTCCAAGTGGCGGTGGCTCTGGCACCTTGTCGAAGACCGCGCGAAGATGCTGGTCATAGCTAATAATTTTCAGGCCAGCAGGGAATTGGTATTGAATATACTGTGTCACCCATAGTCGGCCACGCGAGTCGAAGCTCATGTATAAGGGCTGCGCCACATCTGGCTCGGTGGCAATGAGATCAATGGTGAGACCATCGCGCATTTTAAACTTTTTTAGCGCTTCCTTTGGTGATGATGGCGGGGTGTCGTCCCGCAATGTTCCGCGACCGCCAAAAGACTCTATGACCTTGCGGACATCGTCGTTTCCTGCCTGAGGAGTTTCATTTTGAGCCGTGACATTGCTCATGAAAAAATACAACAAGAAGCTTACTAGCGATGCATTCAGAAGTAGAGTTATGGATGAAGGCCTGTTTATCATATCCGATACACTACAACAGAACCTTGTAATCCTTTCATAAGTCCACTCAGATTGTCACAAAAATATCAGAAGCCGCAATAAAAAGCACTGCCCAGAACCCTGGGTTACAGAAATCGGCTTTTATGCTCAAGTGTAGGCATGAGGCACGACTCATTTTTTCCAAACCAGCGATAACGATTTTTTGCAATGAACCGGTACACGGGATCGCGGAGGAACTTAGGAATAATGATGCAGATGTATAAACAGGGCCACGGACGGCTCAAATGCTTTGCCACATGCAGTGCCGCGTTGCTTTCAGTGTAAGCATGGTTGTTTTCAATCAATACAAAGCTGTCCATGCTGTCAGGATTGAGCTTATGTTCTACCAAGAGGCATTGTCCAGCATCGGACTGAAGTGATGCAAAGTGAAATAGCCCCGTAGGATCACGTTCCATGATGAAGCGCACAGACCATGCACAGAGATTACAAACTCCGTCGAAGAGGATGATGGATGGCTTTTGGGGCATGCTTCATGAAAATACGGCTCGTTCAAGATCGTCTTGGAGACGGTTCAAAACGTCTCTTTCGGTAATCTTGTTTCCAGCTTTATTCTGTAAATAGAATGTGTCCAGTGCGATGCCTTTTTCGGTGTTGATACGCGCATGGCAAATATTAAGATCAAGCTTGCCGATGGCCATGAAAACATCGTAAAGCAGACCTATGCGGTCTAGAGATTGAAGCTCAACAATGGTGTATTCCGGATTGGGGTCATCGGTTACTTTTACGCGTTGAGGCATCTCGGGCGCGACATCGTCGTAGGCTTTAAAATTCCCGCGTATTTCCGAAATGGCTTCACTGAAATCAAATTTGGCTGAACAAAAGGCATCATCAATGGATGCCTTGATTCGATTCTTTGTGCGATCATTGGTGACCGGTGTGAAGTTGGCATTGCAGACACGAAAAACGTCAAGCACCACATCGTCGCCCCGCTGATAAAGATCAGCACTGAGAATATTAATGTTTTGCGCGGCGAGCGCTCCCGCTACCCGCGCTAGTAGAAGATGCCTGTCCCAACATACGACGACAAGCTCACTGTATCCTTGTTCAGAGTGATCCACCCATGTGAGTGATGGGAGAAGACTGGCCTTAGGTTTGTCAGTGACGAGGATTTCGAAAAAACTGCGGAAGCACTCAATATGAAATGCGATGTCATCTGCTTCACGGAAGTTGAAATAACTCCGTGGCATATTTTTAAAATGCGCACTGATTTCCATTTCGTAGCTAGCATCCAACCTACGCAGCGTGTCGGCCTGTAATTCGATCAATGGTGCCGTGATGCTGCGAGTGAAATCTGAGGGGTCGTCGAGATAATGAACGGTGTTTTTATAGAGATGAATGAGCAGGCTTTCCTTCCATGAGTTCCAGCTTTTTTCACTGGTGCCCTTGGAATCTGCGCAAGTCATGACCAGAAGGGTGTCGAGGTATTGCTTGTTGCGCACGATACCGGCGAACTCCTCGATTACCGAAGGGGCATCGATATTCTTGGTGGTCGCAGCGCGATAGAGGCTGAGGTGATGATCCACTAAAAACATCAGCAAACGGAGGCGCGCCCCTTTGATCTGAAGTCTGCGGCAAACTTGGCTGGCGAGTTCAGCGCTGGCATCTGAGTGGGTGCTAGTGTTTAAGGCGCGTCCCGAGTCATGAAGAATCAAAGCGAGATAAAGCAGAGAAGGTTCCTGCATTTTTCGGAAAAGACTCTGGTAGAGCTCCAGACCTGGCTGAGGCGCTCCAGCAAGCTTGTCTAACTCATCAATCGTGCGAAGCGTGTGTTCATCAGCGGTATAGCGATGGAAAAACTCATGTTGCACCAGGCAGGTGAGTGCCCCGAATTCAGGCAGGTATTTCCCAAGAAATCCTGCGCGATGCATCTGGCGCAAGACGCGGGCGACGTCACCTTTTTGACTGAGGATGGCCTCGAAGCTTTCTCTAACCGTTTTGTTGTACCGAAAGGTGCGGTTGATCAGCGGAAAGCTTTTCTGTAGCAATTGAAACAGCTCAGGGCTTAGTCGCAATTGGCGCTGTTGGGTGTGTACAAAGAGACGCATGAGGCGTGAAGAATCCTCTTTGAAGATGCGATCATTATCAGCATAAATGCGCTCGTTTTTACTATAGAAACCATCAAATTTTTCCATCTTTCCAACATTGCGCCGCATGAGTCGAGCGACCACACCGGGCTTTTCTTCCTCTACGGCTTGAAGATGATAGCGATCCATCAACTCATTGGCGCGATGGAGCAACGTGCTGCTGTGCAAGTAATAATCTCGCATGAAAGTTTCAATGCGATTTAGGATCTTCTTCT
>VFKY01000314.1 GCA_009885275.1 Verrucomicrobiota bacterium
AAATCCAAACACGCTTACCTTATCGCCAGTGGTGATTTGCGCCTGAGCGCCAATCGTGTCTGCTGGCCTGCTCAATCTGCGATGGAAGCTTCTCTCGCAAAAGCGTTCACGGCAGAAGGTTGGAAAATTCAGCGCGGACATTCTCTCGATAAATCGAAAGGACACGGATTCATTGATTCGCAAAAAATGGGCATGGAAGTATTCCGTCATCTTGATCCTGATGCTCCAATCATCGTCGCCGAAGCTGTCTGGCAATATTCACATCATGTGCTTGCCGGACTATTGACGCATCGCGGTCCCATTCTCACGGTGGCGAACTGGAGCGGCACCTGGCCGGGGTTGGTGGGCTTGCTCAATCTCAATGCTTCGCTGACAAAAGCCGGCGTGCATTATTCCACGCTTTGGAGTGAAGACTTCACTGATGCTTTTTTTAAAGAAGGCCTGCGCGAATGGCTCACGACGGGAGAGATCAAACACGATCAATCACATGTGCGTGATCTCTCGCTTTTAAAACTGCCTGCGGACGATGAGCGAATCGGTCGCGAGTTCGGCGAACGCTTCAAGCGTGAGAAAGCCATCATCGGAGTCTTCGATGAAGGGTGCATGGGGATGTATAACGCCATCATCCCCGACGAGCTTTTGCACACCACCGGTGTGTTCAAGGAACGTCTCAGCCAGTCCACGCTCTATGCCGCGATGCAGACGATTAGCGATGCAGACGCAGCGGCGATCTTTTCATGGCTTAAGAAACGAGGCTTACAGTTCCGACTGGGAACCAATGAGGCAACAGAGTTGACGGAATCCCAGGTGCTCATTCAATGCAAAATGTATGTCGCGGCGGTGAGACTCGCTGATGAGTTTGGCTGTGCTGCCATCGGCATTCAATATCAGCAGGGATTGAAAGATCTCACTCCCGCCAGTGATTTGGTGGAGGGCATGTTAAACAATGCCGATCGTCCTCCGGTTCGAAGTGCCGATGACAAACGGGTACTCTTCGAAGGGGAACCGCTGCCTCATTTCAATGAAGTGGATGAATGCGCGGCGTTGGATGGGCTTGTGACTAGTCGCTTGTGGCGTGAACTGGGTTTTTCGCCAGAGAACACCCTGCATGATCTGCGCTGGGGACAATCGTTTGGGGGGGATTATGTCTGGATTTTACTTATCAGTGGCGCTGCCCCACCGGCCCACTTCATTGGCGGATGGAAAGGTGCAAGCAGTGAGCGGCAACCTGCCATGTATTTTCGTCTCGGTGGTGGCACCTTAAAAGGCGTAAGTAAACCCGGCCCAATTGTCTGGAGTCGAATCTATGTCGTAGATGACAAACTGCACGCCGATGTCGGTGTAGCGACAGTCGTGACATTACCACCTGAGGAAACGGAACGGCGCTGGAAGGAAACCACCCCGCAATGGCCCATCATGCACGCCGTGTTTTCAGGCATCACCCGAGATCAAATGATGGCGCGCCACAAGTCGAATCACATTCAGGTCGTCTATGTTCCCAACAACAAGCAAGCCCACCGCGCCGCCCGCATCAAAGCGACAGCATTCGCTGAGATGGGACTTGAAGTTCACTTCTGTGGCAATGTCCAACTTTCATAAATCATGAGCGCACCCAAAAAATACCACGGCATCACGCCTCCCCTCATCACTCCCCTGTTGTCACGCGACACCCTCGATGTTGCGGGCTTAGAGCGGCTCATTGAGCATCAAATTTCTGGGGGCGTAGCCGGACTCTTCATCCTCGGCACCACCGGAGAGGGACCGAGCCACAGCTATCGTCTTCGCCGCGAACTTATCGAACGCACCTGTCACTTCGCTCAAGGCAGAGTGCCTACTCTCGTCGGCATCACGGACACCTCGTTTGTTGAATCCGTTAATCTGGCCCGATATTCCGCTGAAGTAGGCGCAGATTCCGTGGTGCTTGCGCCTCCTTATTACCTTCCCCCGGGGCAATCGGAGTTGATCGACTATATTAATCATCTTGTTCCTGAACTGCCGATCCCCCTATTTCTCTATAATATGCCCGGCTTGACCAAAGTATCTTTTGAGCCTGAAACGGTGCTGCGAGCCATGGAACACCCCAGCATTATTGGATTAAAAGACAGCTCAGGGAACATGATCTATGTCCATCGGATGATCGAGCTTCTGAGGCAGCGTGCTGACTGGACATTGCTCGTGGGTCAGGAGGAATTGCTCGCCGATAGTGTGCTCGCAGGAAGCCACGGGGGGGTAAATGGCGGAGCCAATGTCTTTCCCCGTCTCTATGTCAACCTGTATGAAGCAGCAAATCGGGGGGATCTCACACTCACCCGGGAGTTGCATGCCAAGGTGATGCAAGTGAGCGGCAAGCTGTATCGCCTCGGCGACCATGCCTCGTCCTATATTAAGGGGATCAAAACGGCCCTTTCGCTCCTCGACATCTGCGATGATGGCATGGCCGAGCCCTTCCAGCGTTTTGAATCAAAGGAGCGAGCCAAAGTACAGGCTGTTTTGACGGAATTGCAGCCCATAATAGGCTGAGCTCAAAAACGAGCGAATCAAGGGCGTGACATGCCTTCCAAGGAAATGCACAAATTGTTTGACAGCGCAGAAGAACACCCTACTTTTGCCGCCCCAATACTGAAACCAACGACTGTTTAGCAACCCCCGATACGACGATATGAAAACCTTTTCCGCCAAAGCTCACGAAATCGAGCGCAAATGGTGGGTCATTGATGCCAAAGACCAAGTGCTTGGACAAGTGGCCGTGGCCGCTGCGAACCTTCTTCGTGGCAAAAATAAGACCTCCTTTACTCCTCATGTAGACACTGGCGATTTTGTCGTGGTCATCAATGCGGAACAAGTTCGCCTCACGGGTAAGAAAGAAACCGACAAGACTTACACCTCTTTCTCTGGCTTCGTCGGCGGTCATAAGAGCACCAATCCTGAGCGTATGCGCCAAAAGCATCCTGAGTTGATGGTTGAAAAAGCAGTTAGAGGCATGATCCCTCACAATCGCCTCGGTCGTTCGATCTACACTAAATTGAATGTTTATAAGGGTGGAAGCCATCCTCATGAGGCACAGCAACCCAAGCCATACGCGCTTGCTTACTAAACCATCATTTTCCCTTTAGCATTCGTTTCCTATGAGTTTAGCTTCCTTTGACGCCACTGGCCGCCGCAAAAACGCTGTTGCACGCATTCACCTTAAGCATGGCAACGGCAACATCACCATCAACGGTCGCTCGCTTGATGATTACTTTCCTACCATCACGCTGCAAAGCCAGCTTTTGGCACCCTTGCACCTCACCAGCACGGCTCAGATCTATGACGTCAATGTCGCAGCTGACGGTGGCGGTGTCACTGGTCAAGTAGGAGCCATCCGCATGGGTATCGCCCGTGCTTTGCTGCTCGTAAATCCAGAGCTTCGCGCTGTTCTCAAGAAAAACGGCATGCTGACCCGTGATTCACGCATGAAAGAACGTAAGAAGCCAGGTCGCCCAGGTGCCCGTAAACGCTTCCAGTTCTCCAAGCGTTAATCTGCCGATACTCTTTCAATCTTTACAAAAAAACGGCGAGCCAACTCGCCGTTTTTTTGTGTGATTTTCAAAACAAAAATTTGCTACTGATCATACCTATCATATACAAATAGATCATAACTATTTAATACTCATCATGAAAGTCACCAAGTTTGCAAGAGAACAGGTTATCGGGGATACCCTGTTCACTCTGGCCGATGGCCGAAAACTCGCCGCCACTAATGTTCACGCCAAACACGGTCGTGCCTATCTTCCAAGACGTTTCAAAAAAACCACCGAGAGTCGCTCTGCCCCTCGTCCAGAATTAGCCAGTAAACACACCAGTTGCTTCGTGCTCGTTGATGTCTCGAATCTCCCCGATCCTCGCACCCAAAGCGTCGATAGAATCATCAAAGCACAAATACAATCTTCTCACCTAACCCTTACGGGAACAGCTCTCGCGCTGATGAATATAGGTGACGTCCTCATCCTTGACGATACTCAAGCGAGACTGGATAACGATGAGACGACGCTCTTCAAAACTGCAAAAGTTGTGTCGGCAGAATCCTTTCAAGCGGGCCCCATCTTCTTTACAAACTTCAAGGCCTACAGTTCAAGTCGCTCTCAAAACAGCGCTGGCGCACCTAAAGAGTAACCGTTAAGGCACACGCTATCGCGGAGCCACACCTCAGCATCCTGGAGGCACGCTCTACTTCTTGACCCATTGCACGCCGTCTATAATGACGTGACCATCAGTGCCTTCATTGGTGATTTCCACAATGGCGTCTTTATCTGAACTAAACGGATACACGCCTACGGGGAAAAACAAGCCATCCATCGGCGGTGCTTTTCTTTGATTTATTTTCACCGTTACGTCCCCCGTCTCGCTGTGAACAATCACCGGCACATTGCTCGCCCTATTACTCATTGCCGTATACGCCACCCGCACCTCATACTTGCCTGACTCAGGAAGTTTAACTTTATAGATCGCACGCTGCCTACCCTTTTCCGTATTACCATCATGGGCGTAGCCTTCCCCGATAAAAGGCGATGAAGTAGAGCTTCGAGAACCAAAACCCGTAAGCTGGGCATCACTGTCATCGAGGACAACACCCTCCAGTTTAGATTTACTCACTCCCTTGGCTTCAGCTTTGGCTGCCGTTACAAGATCGAGCACTTGCTTGTCTGCAATCATGCGTTCCTTAAGTTTCTCATAAGCCAGCTTGTGAATCTCCACCCCGCTCTCAATGGCCAGCACAGCAGCGGTGGCGGCACTTTGTCCCAGCACCATGAACACAGGCTCCATTCGGATGCTGCCGTAGGCGATGTGTGAAGCGCTCATGGCCACTGGCACCAGTAGATTCGTACACTGATCTGCCTTGGGATAGATGGAACGAAAGCTGATGGGATAGGGACGCGTACCAATCTGCACATCGCCTTCATTGCGCACAAAACCTTCTTTGGTGATGTAACGTTGACAGTTATGTGAATCCATGTTGTAAGCACCCATGCCCACGGAATCTTCGATGACTTCGACACGACGGCAGTTCTTTTCGGACATGACATAGTCCGAGATCATGCGACGAGCTTCACGAACGTAGAGCTGCCGCGGCCAGTGTCCGTTATCCAAAAACTCATCCTTGGCGAGTCCCAGTTTTCGAAACGCGGTACGCACTTTTTCTGGAACACGAGGATCATTGGCATAGGTCCACATCAATCCCAATTGATAATCTTTATGCTCCTGAATAATGCGATCTCGGGTGGCGTAATCGCCATCAGAATAATCATAGTTCATGCCGATAAAATCTGTGCTCACCGCAAAATTGTTATTGGTGTCCGTCTTGCGATTAGGCATGCCCACAGGATTCCATGAAATACGCTCATCGCCGGCTTCGACATTGCGCAGCGCCAGCTCAAAGTGACTTGGATTATAATTCGCTGGCTTAACCCAGTCGAGACGGTTTTCTGGAACGTCAGTAGTACACATGCGGAAGTTATACGCCTGCACCCTTTTGTCTCCGCTGCCATCCTCACCGGGCCCATCGGTTTGAATACCAAAAAGCACACCACTCTTGGGATCGCCCGGCTTGATGTAAGGATCTACATTCTTGATGAACTGATGACTGACCGTCTTCACTGCTTGCACACCATTGATGGTTTCTCCATAAACGGCATTGGCTTCGCGACCGACATGGTACGTCACGGCCGCTTTAGCCATAAGATCGCCTTCATACGTGGCATCAATAAACATCTTGCCGACAAATCGTTTTCCGCTTTCCATGACAATTTCCGTGATGCGAGTCCCATCTTTTTTTACCCCGTTTTTCAAGTCCAAACGCTCACTGTAAACGACCGGCACCTTGGCCTCAGCAATCATTTCATCATAGATCTTTGTCGCTACATGCGGTTCAAAGGTCCACATGGTTTCCTCATTGCCTGCAGCCCCATGGGGTTTCTTGGCATAATATTCTGCGCTCGTCTGCTGCTTCCAATTTTCAGGCTTCTGATAATGCTCCCAGATGCGATGATAAAACTCACGCGACATGCCGCCTATGGCCTGTTTGTTGCCAATGTCTGTGGCCCCTAAGCCACCCGTGGTCAGTCCGCCGAGAAACTTGGTCGGTTCAATGATGACCACGCTTTTGCCCATGCGAGCCGCCTGTATGCCTGCGGTAACGCCTCCGGAGGTGCCGCCATAGACAACGATGTCATAAGTTTTCGCTTCTTCCGCCATTGCGGTAAGCGCGAACCCAGAACAGGCAAAAACGCTGAGATGACATAGTTTTTTCAAGGTGTGTAAATGGAATGCTTTCATAGGGTATTCCAAAGATCAGTCCTTCATTCTGATTTTTGGACAGCATTATTCAGATAAAAGAGCGGCTTCCCTCAGGCTTATTTGCCTTTCCCTGTGACTGCGCTAGGCTCCGCGCTCACCATTTCCAGCCATCTCATGAGCGACAAGAAAAAAGACAAGGAAGCGCCCAACGCCTACAAA
>VFKY01000083.1 GCA_009885275.1 Verrucomicrobiota bacterium
TAGACAAGATTAACGAGATTTTTGGAGGGATTGACAAGATCGGAGAGGGTGAACTCCTAAACCTGAATCTTTGACAGGATTAACGGGATTTATTGGATTGATTGACAAGGTCGGTCGGGGCTTAAACCTTTTCACTTTCATCCCTCATCCCTCATCCCTCATCCCTCATCCCTCATCCCTCATCCTTCATCCTTCATCCTTCATCCCCCCACCAATGCCGCCAAGGATGGCGGCGCTCCCAGGGTGTCACACCGAAATCTGAAACCTGAAACCTGAAACCTTCAAGCTCCAATGAGCAGTCTGGCGGGGTTCTCGATGCAGTCTTTCACGCGAATGAGGAAGGTCACCGCATCTTTACCGTCCACGACACGGTGGTCATAACTCAGGGCGAGATACATCATGGGGCGAATAACAACCTGACCGTCCACGGCAACGGGCCGTTGCTGGATGGTATGCATGCCGAGGATACCGCTCTGGGGCGGATTTAGAATAGGGGTGCTCAACAATGAGCCATACACGCCACCATTACTGATGGTGAAGACACCGCCAGTGAGGTCATCGAGCTGAATCTTGCCTTCCTTCGCCCGAGCGGCATATCCCAAGATATCTTTTTCCAAATCAGCAAAGCTCTTCGCATCGCAATCGCGAAGAACAGGGACAATCAATCCCTTCTCAGTACCGACTGCGACTCCAATGTCGTGGAAATGATTGGAGATGACTTCATCGCCGTCGATCCGGCTGTTGATTTGTGGCACGGCTTTAAGAGCTTCCACCACTGCTTTGATGAAGAAGGACATGAAGCCGAGTTTCACGCCATGCTTTTTCATGAAGTCGTCCTGCAACTGCTTGCGCAACGTCATGACGGCACTCATGTCACATTCATTAAACGTCGTAAGAATGGCAGCTGTGCGTTGGGCATTGACTAACTGTTCCGCAATGCGTTTGCGGAGTGGCGACATCTTCTTGCGCGTGGTGCGACCTTCGATCACTTCAGGCTTGGATGCGGCACGAGGAACCACAGTAAACTGCGGCGCGATAGCGGCCGCGACCTCCTTAACAGACGCAGGGGCTTCGATCTTAACGGTAACTGCTGGTACTTCTTCCGCTTTTTTCTCAGCCTTCTTTTCTTTGGCCTTGGGAGCTTCCGCTTTCCCTTCCTCAATCACTCCCACCACTGATCCGACCGCGACATCATCTCCCTCTTTGGCAATGGTGCGAAGGATGCCACTGGCTCCGGCCATGATTTCTTGAGCTACTTTATCAGTTTCAAGGGTGATGATGAGATCACCTGTCTGGACGGATTCGCCATCTTTTTTGTGCCACTGAGAAAGCAAGCCGCTGCTGATGGATTCGCCGAGGGTGGGGATTTTGATTTCTAGGGGCATGATGAGCTATGAATTAGAAAGTTTTTTGATGATACTGCGTGCGAGATTTTCGTTTATCTCCCGATGACGTGGGACTGGTTGCGACATACGGGTTACCGGATTCTGATACCAATCGTGCTTGCCACCATGGCGAATAAAAGTACATCCCAACTCCTGAAGTTTATCAATGAGATCCCTTCGCTTCATGCAAACTCCAATTCTGCATGATGACGAATATTGGGTACCAGACCATTCGACAAATCCTTATGCAAATCAAGAAGATGCTGCTGAAGATCCTCCATGGATGAACCTTGCGTCCAGTAGTCGGAATATTCATCGAGATAACCGATCCACAAATCACCATCTTGCCAATAGGTGTAAGAAATTTTTGGTTTCATATTTATACCTCCAATAAAACACTACACGGAGAAAGCATTTTCCACCAATCTTTCCTGTTCATGAGTGTGGATAGCCTTTGATCCAGCGGCAGTGCTGGCACTGCGTTCACGGCCCGAGTATCGGATGACGTGATGCGTCAGATCATTAAGACGATGACGGATGAAACTCCAGGCGCCCATGTTTTCCGGCTCCTCCTGACACCAGACCCACTTCTTCTGCGCGCGAGGATACTTGGAGGCTATTTGTAGAATGAGATCGACATTGAGTGGGTAAAGTTGTTCTACACGGATGATAGCTGCATTCTTAATTTCGTTCTCTTTGCGGAAATCGACAAGGTCATAATAGACCTTACCTGTGCAGAAAATGAGACGGGTGATACGGCTCGGGTCCGTCGTGAGAGCATCGTCATCGAGCACCTCGCGGAAGCTAGTCCCCTCCCCCATGTCTTCCATGGTGGAGGTGGCTTGGGGTAAACGGAGCAGACTCTTGGGGGTCATGATGATGAGCGGTTTGCGAAAGGGGCGCTTCATCTGACGACGCAGAATGTGAAAATACTGGGCTGGGGTCGTGAGGTTGGCGACCTGAATGTTACAACCGCCGCAGAGCTGCAGGAAGCGCTCCAAACGGGCGCTGGAGTGCTCCGGCCCTTGGCCTTCATAGCCATGTGGAAGCAACATAACAAGGCTACTGGGTTGCTGCCATTTGCTTTCCGCGCTGACAATAAACTGATCAATGATGACCTGAGCACCATTCACAAAATCGCCGAACTGCGCTTCCCAACAAATCAAAACATGAGGCGCCAGCAATGAGTAGCCATAATCAAACCCAAGCACTGCTGCTTCAGAGAGAAGTGAGTTATAAACGCAGAATCGCCCTTGCTCCGTGGCGAGGTTTTGCAGTGGGATATAGCGCTCACGGGTGTCGTTATCATAAAGCACACAATGCCGCTGACTGAAAGTGCCACGACGACAATCCTGACCGCTAAGTCTGACCCCGAGATTTTCCACTAACAAGGAACCAAAAGCGAGAGACTCCGCGTGCGCCCAATCAAAACCGATGCCAGTCTCAATTGCTTTTTTACGGGCCGCGAGAAAGCGCTTTTCGATGGTGGGATGAAGATGAAAATCCGGTGGAGGCTCCACCAGCTTGGCGCCTATTTCACGCAGTTTTTCCACGGCGACACCTGTAAGCACCGGAGTATGATTATAATGAGGCTGCGCTTGGGCGGTTGAGCCTTCGAAGGGGTTTCCTCCATGGTGCGCCTCTTTGGCCAGCTCTTGAAATCCATATTCAAGATCGTCTTCCAAAGCTTTCTGAATAGCATCAACTTGATTTTTCGACAAAACGTTATTCTCGACGAGCTGCTGCTGGAAGAGCGTGGCGGTACTCAGATGCTTGCTTATGGACCGCGCCATGTGAGGCGTGGTGAATGATGGTTCATCCGTTTCATTGTGTCCGTATCGACGGTAGCAAACGACATCGACCACGACATCACGCCCAAATTTCTGACGGAACTCCAGCGCGAACTGGGCCGCGAACGCTACCTCCAGAGGACAGTCGCCATTCACGTGAATGACAGGGGCCTCAATCATCTTTGCGACATCCGTGCAGTAATCAGAAGAGCGGGCATCGGCGGGCAAGGTGGTGAAGCCAATCTGATTATTCGTGATAAGGTGAATGGTGCCTCCCGTCCGGTAGCCGGGTAATTGTGAGAGGTTGAGCACTTCAGCAACCATGCCCTGACCTGCAAATGCAGCGTCACCGTGGATGAGGATGGGGATCACCTTCTTTCTTTGCAAAGTATCCTCAAGATGCCGCTGACGTGCGCGTGCTTTGCCTTCGACAACAGGATTAACGGCTTCCAAATGACTGGGGTTGGCGGCGAGTTCAATCAGAACTTCGGCACCCGATTTTGTAAGACGCTTGGTGGCAAAGCCGAGGTGATATTTCACATCACCATCACCTGCGACCATGTTGGGGACATAGTTTTCTGAAAACTCATAGAACAACACTTTGAGTGGCTTTTTTAGAAAATTCGCCAACACACTGAGACGTCCGCGATGCGCCATGCCCATGACGATCTCCTGTGCGCCCATGGCAGGTAGCGCTTCAAAAATAGTCTCCAGTGCCACCATCACCGATTCACCACCTTCAATGGAAAAACGTTTTTGGCCCACGTAACGACGATGCAAAAAGCGCTCAAAAGTTTCCGGCTGCAAAACCCATCGAAGAATATCAGCCTGTACATCGGGAGATGGCGCAGGGTTATCTAAGCGTCCTTCAATGCGTTCAAGCAACCACGAGCGAACCTCCGGATTGTTGATATGCATGAATTCATAGCCGATGCGGTCACAATAAACGCGCTGCAACTCATCCAACATCGTGCGCAATTTCATGCGGCGACCATTGGCGTAAAATTGTGTCGCCACCTCTTCATCAAGCTCATCTGCGGTGAACCCCAAGGCTTCCAGCGAAAGATTTGGCTGGATAGGTGCCTCTAAGGCCAGTGGATTGACCCAGGCAGCAGTATGACCAAGACGACGAAAAGTCAGGATTGCGTTGGTGACCTTCTGTCGGAAACTCAATGCCTTTTCAGAGAGGAGTTGTCCAGTGGGATCACTTGAGGGAGCAATGCTTGCCACTGTTTGAGCCAGTCCAAGTTCAAAGCCTTCAAAAAATGATATCCATGCAGGTTCGACACTATGCGCGTCATTTTTCCATGCGTTATACTTTTCTTCCAACAGATCAATATTGGCGCGATAGGGCAGAGTGGCGTTCATGACTAGGCGAAATTTTCTACACAAAAGGGGTATGAAGATGGCACTATCCCGCTGGTTGGCTAGAGGAAGGTATTGAAATATTATGGCGCTACTCTAAAGAGTTCATACCGAGAGCGACAAATGGTTGCGTAAGGCGGTAAAACCTTGTTTTTAGAGGCATGCGGTTTATGCCAAATCTCACAGCTCCCCCCACCTTTTCCAGTTTTGGCTCCCATTTTGTAGTGGCTGAGGTGTCTCCCATGTTGGGGTTGATGGCGCTTTTACTGGCAACGATGGTCTTGGTTTCGCTAGCACTCGTTCGCTTCAAGCAATCACTGCTTATCGGCTACTTTGCCTGTGGCATCGTTGCCGCTAACTGTGGTCAAATACTCATCACGGGCCACGACATGCAAACTCAGATGGATACGCTGGCTGAGGCGGGCGTTGTCCTGCTGATGTTTACACTCGGTATTGAGTTCTCACTGGCGGAACTGCGGCACTTGAGAAAAGCGGCATTTATCGGCGGAGGCGTTCAATGTGCCGCCACGCTGGCGATCGCTTGGGGAATATTTATTCTGCTTGGGTTGCTGCCGACTCAAGCACTTATCGCGGCCGTGGTAATCACCATCAGTTCGACTGCGGTGAGCATGAAAACCTTTCAAGACATGGGCACTGCCGCCAGTCCATCCGGAAGAACTGCGCTGGGTATCGCGCTCTTCCAAGATTTGATTGTGATTTTTTTCCTCATGTTACTGCCAGCTTTAGCGACAACCACCGAAGCGCACAGTGAAAATGGCACTCTTCATGCGGTCATGATAACCTTGGGCAAGGGGATCGTATTTTTTGGCATTGTCTGGTTTTTGGGTCGCTATGTCATGCCTCGCATCATGCATGCTGTTGCCCGATCACAAAGCAGGGAACTCTTCACGCTCATGGTAGTGGCTTTATGTGTTGGCATCACCTACCTCGCTGCCGCCCTTGGATTGAGCCCCGCTCTGGGTGCCTTTGTCGCAGGCCTGGTTGCCAGTGGCTCGATTTACAGTCATCGCGTCATGATGGATATCCTGCCATTTAAGGATCTCTTTCTTGCCCTATTTTTTGTATCGGTTGGGCTGACGATGAATGTGCAAGTGCTTTGGGAAAATGTCGGTACCGTGGCCGCGGTAACTCTAGCCATTATCATTGGCAAAGCCTTGCTCGTAGGGCTGGCCTGCCAGATTCTCCGTTTACCATGGCGTGCCGCCATTCTAACCATGGCTTCACTGGCATCATTGGGAGAGTTTTCATTGGTGTTAATGGCCCGAGCCGAGGCACTGATGGACTGGAGTCCTGTCGTTGTCCAAATCCTAACATTGTCCGGAGCACTTTCGATGGCGTTGGTGCCTGCCATGATGAGAGTGGCTCCAATGTTGAGTGATTTCCTAGAGGAAAAAGGACTGCTCAATCAGAAGCGCCTGGTCAAAGATGAAACGCATTTTCGTCACAAAATAAAATCCATGCAGGGGCATGCCATCATCTGCGGTTATGGCTATGTGGGGCGACAGCTTCATGCATCTCTCACTAAATATGGCATAGAATGTCTTATCATCGAACTCAACGTGGACACGGTGCGTGAACTAAAGGGCTTGGGGATCTCTGTGCTCTTTGCTGATGCCATGCACCGTGAGACCTGGATGTTGGCGCGCACCAAAGAAGCCAGCCTTGTTGCATTCACCTTTCCTGACTCAGTTGTTGCCTACAATGCCATTGGAATGGTTAAGGAAATAGCACCCGAAGTGCCGGTGCTCACGCGGTCCCGCTTTGCTTCTGATAGATCACGGTTGTTGGATCGCGGGGCAACGTTCGTGGTGCAAGATGAAGCGGAGAGTGCAACCCGAATGCTGGAGCAAGCGGAAGGGGTGCTGCGTGATAAGATGCACATCCCTGACAAGGCGGAGAATGCAGATGCTTTGTTGTCAGCATGATAAAACTGCGCTTTGATACATACCGCACACGCAACCCCGCATGATTAAAGTAGAGAACCTCACTAAATCCTATATTGGCCGCAAGGCAGTGGATGGCATTTCCTTCCACATTAA
>VFKY01000294.1 GCA_009885275.1 Verrucomicrobiota bacterium
CGTGTTGACCTTGGAGACTCTCTCCAAAACATCATTGGTAATGGCCTCCGAGCTCCTGGGATAGATAACTCAAAATAATTACCCACATGAAACACCACTTCTTCTTTACGCTGTTTATCTCATTTTTTTGCAGCGCACTATTTGCCGCAGAAAAACGTCCCAACATCCTCTTCGCGATTGCCGATGACTGGGGTCTGCACGCTGGAGCTTACGGCACCCCATGGGTAAAGACACCGGCCTTCGACCGCATTGCAAAAGAGGGGCTCCTTTTTAAAAATGCCTACACACCTGTCGCCAAGTGTGCGCCTTCGCGAGCCATCGTCCTCACAGGGCGTCACGCTTGGCAGAATGAGGAAGCTGGAAATCACATGGCCTATTTCCCAGCAAAGCTGAAGAGCTGGCCGGAAGTCCTTACCGATAAGGGGTGGCACATGGGGATCACCGGCAAAGGATGGGGTCCCGGTATCGCCAACGATACAGATGGCAAGCCACGCCTGATCACGGGTAAACCCTATAACGAACACAAATCGACACCTCCAGCCAGTGGTGTAGGCAATAATGATTACGCGACCAATTTTACAGAATTTCTCGATGCCGCACCGCAGGATGCGCCATGGTGTTTTTGGTATGGCTCAACAGAGCCTCATCGCGGTTACGAATTTCAATCAGGAGTCAAAAAAGGCGGCAAAAAACTCAGTGACATTCCTAAGGTACCTGATTATTGGCCTGATAATGAGATCGTGCGTCACGACATGCTCGACTATGCCTTCGAGGTAGAACACACGGATCATCACTTGGCTCGCATGATCGCCGAACTTGAAAAACGAGGCCAATTGGAAAACACCCTCATCATTGTCACCAGCGATCACGGGATGCCTTTTCCACGTTGCAAAGGTTACGCTTATGAAGATTCAAACCATATTCCTCTCGCGGTGCGCTGGCCCAGTGGCCTTATAAAACCAGGTCGTGTCATTGATGACTTTGTTAACTTCACCGATATAGCCGCCACCATTCTCGACTATGCAGGCATCACGGAAAAAGACAGTGGCATGCTGCCCATCACCGGTAAAAGCTGGCGTCCTATTTTTGAGAGTGATAAATCTGGCCGCATCATTGCCGAGCGGGATCATACACTTATCGGCAAAGAGCGCACTGATGTCGGACGCCCCCATGACTGGGGTTATCCCATCCGGGGGATCGTTACCGCAGAACATCTTTTTATAAAGAACTACGAACCGACACGTTGGCCCGCAGGAAATCCCGAAACCGGTTATCTCGATACGGATGGTGGCCCCACAAAAACACTCATTCTCGAATTGGGTAGGAAAGACCGCACCAACAAGTATTGGCAACTGAACTTTGGTTTGCGTCCCGCTGAAGAATTATACGATCTCGTCGTAGATGTCAGCTGTGCTCACAACCTCGCGGGTGAATCAGTACAAGAGCAACGAATCAATGAACTACGTGAAAAAATGGAAACCGAACTGAAAGCCCAAAACGATCCACGTATGTTTGGTAACGGGAAGGTCTTCGACGATTATACCGCGACCAATGGCGTAGGCTTTTATGAAAAATTTATGCGTGGTGAAAAAGTTAACGCAGGTTGGGTTACTCCTACTGACTTTGAAAAAGATTCCATCAAACAACCATAAGGAATCACACTCCATGCTTAAGGGGTGAAAGCACTGCTCCACCCTCCCTGCGAAACATTTAGTGAAAGATGGCGACATTATTCATGTTTATGCGCTGAGCATCACACTGAAAAAACCGTCATCCATGAAGACATCAGCCATCATTTTACTATCTCTCTTTCTCTCTCTTGGCAGCGCTCTCGCCGCTGATTCGAAGAAGCCCAATGTCCTCTTCATCGCTGTTGATGATCTCAATCATTGGATAGGTCATCTCGGACGCAACAAGCAGACAAAGACGCCAAACATCGATCGCCTCGCTGCCATGGGGGTGACTTTCTCTAATGCACAATGTGCAGCACCCGTTTGTAATCCTTCACGTGCGGCGCTGCTCAGCGGTAAGCGTCCAGGCACCACTGGTATCTATGACAATAACAATCCCTTCATCAATGTCCTAAAGCCTGAAGAGTCGCTCGTCATGCAATTCAAAAATGCCGGATTTGAAACTCTCGGCATCGGTAAACTCTGGCATGGTGGATTAGGTTGGAAATCACAATGGACAAACACTGGTGAAGAGAGTCAAACCAAAGGTAAAATCAGCGATCGTAGTATCGGAGGCATCAATTTTGGTCCCATCACCGACGCAGGCGATGAAGCGGTGTCTGATACTTCAATCGCAGATTACGGCATCGCCGAGCTCGCCAAATCGCACAACGCTCCCTTCTTCCTCACACTTGGTTTTCACAAACCTCACATGCCATGGAACGTCCCACAGAAATATTATGACATGCATCCCTTGGCAGATATCCAATTGCCTCCGATCAAAGAAGGCGATCTCTCTGACATCCCTTCGGCTGGTTTAAAAATGGCCAAAGCAGACGGTGATCACGCCGCAGTGGTGGCCTCAGGCCGTTGGAAAGAAGCGGTGCAAGCTTATCTCGCCGCGATCTCCTATCTTGATGGTCAAATCGGTCGAGTGTTGGATGCCTATGACAAATCACCAGAGAAGAATAACACCATCATTTGCTTATGGGGTGATCACGGTTGGCACCTTGGTGAAAAGGAACATTGGCGGAAATTTGCTCTCTGGGAAGAAGCCGCGAGAGCGCCATTCATATGGGTGGTTCCAGGCGTAACCAAGCCCGGGGGCGTTTGTAAAAGCCCAGTCGATTTCATGAGCGCTTATCCCACGCTATGTGATCTCACCAACCTCCCCAAACCCGCTTGGCTTGAAGGCCATAATATCAAACCGCTACTCATCGATCCCGCTGCTCCTTGGGATAAAGTCGCCATCACCACCTTCGGTCAAAACAATCACGCCATACGCACGGATCGCTGGCGCTACATTCGTTATGCCAATGGCGATGAAGAACTCTACGATCACCAAAACGACGAGTATGAGTGGACTAATCTCGCCAGCAAACCTGAACACTCGGCACTCAAAGCTGAACTCGCCAAAAAATTTCCCACCACGAATCTCCCAGCTATCCAAGGCACAGGTGACGATGAATCCAATCCAAAAAAGAAGAAGAAAAACAAAAAGACTGAATAATTCTCCCATTTTCATATTCCATGAATTATTGCACCAAATCCCTTTGTCTATTTCTCGCTCTAATAGGTGCTGAAGTGCTGCATGCCGCAGATAAACCGAACATCATTCTCCTCTATGCTGATGATCTTGGTTACGGCGATGTCGGCGCTTACGGTTCAACACATATTCTCACACCAAACATGGATCGGCTCGCAAAGGAAGGCCTGCGCTTTACAAGCGGTTACGCTCCGTCGGCCACTTGCACTCCTTCACGCTATGCCATGCTCACGGGTGAATATGCCTGGCGTCAAAAGGGTACAGGGATTCTTCCTGGCAATGCCGCATTAATTATCAAACCCGGACGTACCACGCTTCCTTCCATTTTACAAAAGTCCGGTTACCAAACTGGTGTTGTTGGCAAATGGCATCTGGGTCTCGGCATCGGAGATATCAATTGGAATGGCGAGATCAAACCCGGCCCCATAGAAATCGGATTTAACGAATCCTTCATCATGGCCGCCACGGGTGATCGTGTTCCCTGTGTATATGTGCGAGATCATGGTGTGGTTGGGCTCGATCCGAAAGACCCCATTGAAGTCAATTACCGTGAAAACTTTGTCGGCGAACCGACAGGCAAAGTTAACCCTGAGTTGCTCAAGATGAAGCCCAGTCATGGACACGACATGAGCATCGTCAATGGCATCTCACGCATCGGCTATATGAAGGGTGGCAAATCCGCCCTCTGGAAAGATGAAGACATGGCCGACACCTTCAAGAGCGAGGCCGTGAAGTTCATTGAGAAAAATCAAAAGACCCCCTTCTTTCTATTCTATGCTCTGCATGATCCTCATGTGCCTCGTGTACCGCATCCGCGTTTTGTCGGTAAAACAGATCTAGGTCCACGCGGTGATGCCATCGTCCAAGCCGATTGGTGTGTTGGTGAAATCTTAAACACACTCGATCGGCTTAAGCTTTCCGAGAACACACTCGTGATTCTCTCTAGCGACAATGGCCCGGTCGTCGATGATGGATATCAGGATGAAGCAGTGGAAAGACTGAGTAATCACACGCCCTCAGGCCTGCTGCGCGGCGGCAAATACAGCAAGTTCGAAGCCGGCACACGCGTGCCATTCATCACCCGATGGACCGGTCGCATCAAACCCGGCGTGAGTGATGCCATTGTCTGCCAAGTGGATTTCATGGCATCCTTCGCCGCTCTCACTGGTCAGAATCTCGCCGCAGATGATGCGCCCGATAGTTTTAATATTTTGCCGGCACTGCTTGGTGAGTCCCCTTCTGGCCGAGATCATCTCGTAGAACACGCTAATGGTCTCGCACTGCGTGCTGGTTCATGGAAATACATCGAACCCGCCAAAGGTGAAAAAGCCAATTCAAATACTAATTCAGAAACTGGCAATGAATCCAACGCACAACTGTACGATCTGAGCACCGACATTGGAGAAAAAACCAACATTGCCAAGGATCACCCCGATAAGGTGATGGAACTACAAACCAAACTTGAGGCCATTCGATTAGCAGGCCGTTCTCGCCCCTAACTCAAGGA
>VFKY01000207.1 GCA_009885275.1 Verrucomicrobiota bacterium
CATGGGCGAGGTCTTTCCTGTGGAACTTGAGGGTATAATGAAGATAGAGAGTATCAGGAACCCTTTTCCAATAGGAAGCTCCGATTGGAAGCTCGGCGAACCGCCAACCCGTATCACCTTTTTTGGGATGGGTGCGTTCAATTGCCTCTTTGGCTAATCTATACGCGGCATCCGGAAGGATGCGCGGCTCTCCAGCACCTGGAGTCCAACCAATTCCGGGTTCGGACTGTGCATGTGCATGATCGCAACAAACAAATGAAACAACAAGCATCAAAATTATCAGGGCCTTCATCATGCGTAATCGACTTAACATCGGGTTTAGATTTATTGCTGCGAGCTAACCACCCCCTATATGCCCTCGAACTAAATGGATTGTCGAGTTTTAATAAAGAATGGATAAATCCAACCACTTCACGGCACGGTATACCCGCCGTCGATCATTAAAGATTGGCCGGCCTTGAATACCGACTCCCGATTATTTATAGGCCACGACTGCGCTCGATGGTCCCGCAAGGTGGATGACTTCGAAGCGCGTGAATCCGACTTCACTACACCACTGGCGGAAGTCCGCGCCGGAGTAATCAAAGGCGTCGCCAAATTCAATCAGCATATTGAGCGACATCATGAGGCCCTGCACATTCTCGCGCCGCGCGTCGTCGATAAGGGCCTCGATGGCCACGAAGGCACCGCCGGGTGGCAGTGCGTCGTAGGCCAAACGGATGAGGTGCATCTTCTTTTCCAGATTCCAGTCATGGAGAATCATGCCCATCGTGATGATGTCTGCTTTGGGCAGCGAGTCTTTAAAGAAGTCACCGCTCGCCGTAGTAATGCGGTCTTCCAGTCCAGCCGCTACGATGTGCTTCTTGGCAATGGATTCGACGGGCGGCAGATCGAAGCTAATGCACTTGAGATGCGAATGTTTCTTTGCACTTTCAATGCTCAACAAACCAGTCGCGCCACCTACATCGCAAAGAGTTTGATACTTTGAGAAATCAAACTTTTCGGCGAACACCTCAAAGTTTACTCGCGAGATTCCTGTCATCGCGCCCATGAATTGTTCCAATCTCGGCAAGTCCGAATACAGCTCTTCAAACATACCCTTCTGACCATGCTTAATCTCGTTCTGTGGTTTGCCTGTCCGCAATGCCTCTGGAAGGTCGTTCCAGAATTTGAAGAGTCGCGCGTTCAGCATCACAAGAATTCCCCCGATGTAGCGCGGACTGGTTTCGTCGAGAAAGTGCAAGCCTTCCGGGGTATTAAAATACTTGGAGGTAACGCCTTCTCCTTCGCGCCCGAGAAACTTCATCGCGACAAGAGAATCAAAAAAGTCGGCAATACCGCGAGGATGGAGACCCAATTCTGCTCCAAGCTCTGCACCGGTGCGGTGATGCTTGGCCAACTTCGTGAAGAGCCCCATCTCAACCGCAGTCAGCAGAACTTTCGAATGCCAAAAGCCAAATGCGGTTTGGAGGATGGAGGAGGGATCAAGAGGAGTGTTCATAAGGGGGTGTATAAATGTTTCAAAGCTACTTCGCAATTGCTACACGGCAAAGATTTATAAACCTTATGGCGCCGTGTACCCGCCATCGAGCATTAAGGATTGCCCGATCATGAATGCTGATTCCTGTGAGCACAACCAGAGACACACAAAGCAAACGAGTCGGGGACAAACGCACGACTAGAATGACGAAGCTGTATCGCAACGTGATACCCCATGAATAGCCGTGGGTTTTAACCCACGGACATGTTGATTTGACCTTCCCAACCGCAAAGCGGTTTCCCCATCATCTCCTATGGGACTGGAGCGCAAAATATCTGCCTCATGCTTTTGATGGAAGCGACGTGATGGGACAACCGCTTCGCGGTTGGAGCATAAGATTCATACACCATGGGTTAAAACCCACGGCTATTCATGGGGGTATCGCGTTGCGATACAAAGCGGGGTTCCTGTCACTTGTGATGATCATTGTTGCGCGGCCGTTGCTACGTATCGCATTGCGATACAAAACCAGGTTTCCTGTCACTTCACATCTTGAATCGAATTCACCGCTTCCTGTGCCTCCAAAACGGCAAATCAAGCAACGTAAAGATGGCGAGCGAAACGATGAGCAGGGAACCAATATACCAAGGCCAGGGACCAAGATGATCAAGGATACTGGCGGTCGATGGTTTGGAGCGGAGGAAACCGTAATTACCACCAGAAAAATAGTCCGCCAAGCCTGCAAACATCGCATAAACTAGGAGTAGCTTAAAGGCAGTCATCACTGCGCCTCTCCTCGGAATCTGGAGTCGACCGAACACAACATAAAGAGCGGCCAGAACCACGCCGCCATGGAGGGCAAAGAAAACGATGAATCGGGGATGCGGCCAATCCAAAGTAAGCGCGGGGGTTAACAGCCCTTGCAGGGTGCCAGCGATGCCCAAGAAATATAGTAGCTCACAAGCCAGTTGATCACGTTTTATCAACGCATAGGCACCGATGAATGAGGCGAGATCACAAAGATGACAGGGAAGATTTGTCGCGGCCGTGAGCGTGCCCATCTTCCATGCGATCAAAACATTCACTGGAAACTGCAACAGGAGAATGATCGCCAAAATCCATTCACCAAGTCTGACACTGCGATGGCATTGGTATCGAGCCAATCCGATCATCGTAACCGTGAGCACCACCGTGAGCGCCAAGACCACCCCATGCGAAGTGCTCCCTGCTTGAAACAGTGGCGTGACGGTGAAGAGATTGGACATGAAACGTCGTTAAAAGATGGATTCACTGACTACCAACTTACTTAAAATCTTCCAAAAGCCTCACTAACCCTTCGACCAGCGACCACCCGGTGAGAGTACAATTTGCAGAGGATTAGAGTAATCTGTTTTCCCAATAGCACCAATCATCGGAACGCCTGTAGCCTTGCGCCAGACCTTGCTCATGCTTTCTCCAGTGTGACAGCCCCAGCTCTTGCAAAATGCATCACGGGTGAAAATACCGCGATTGATTGTAGCGAGTTCTTTCTGGTGTATCCATGACTTGGAACAACCAAAAATGTAATTACTGTAATCAAACATGAAACAGTATTTATTGCTGTGACCAAAGTATTCGAAGTCGCAGATCTTCACTGAGCCACGCGGCTGACCATGGTTAAGATAATTGATCACTTGGGAGCCATTTTCGATCCAGCGGAGATTGACGTGAAACTTGTCGCGGACACTTTCCACCAAGGCCGTAAGTGAGCGCTTATCCTCTACGCTTCGGGTCACAAAGGCTTCACGATAGACCAGCCAGGTGATCATGGCACCGGGTTCCTTTTTTTGAATCTCTTCGATCCGCATTCTTGCTGGACGGATAAAGTTACCCCACCACCGATCATGCTGCATGCCGGGCGCGCGCAGGTCCTCCCATTTCCGCAAGGCTGGTCCACCACTGAGAAGAATATACTCACGCCCATCCGCGCGAGCGCTGGCTTCAAAGCAAAGGCTAAATAACAGACACCATGCCAGTGTCATAAGAGTGGTAGTGCGACTTGATTTCATGGGTGTTTCCCGAGTTTAAACGATTACTTACCTTCTTTGTCATCACGAGGCACATGCTCGCCACGGATTAAATCTTCCAAAGTCTGACGTTCTCGAATCAGGTGCGCTTCTTTACCATCCACCAAAATTTCAGCCGCCAGCGGCCTGGAATTGTAATTTGACGCCATACCGAATCCGTAAGCGCCCGCACTGAGCACCGCTAGAGTATCGCCAGCATCAACAGGTTGTAATTCACGATCTTGCGCGAAGAAGTCGCCAGACTCACAAATAGGCCCCACAACATCGACTTTTTCCAAAGTCGTATTGGTAGATTTTTGAAGCGGGGCGATTTGATGCCAGCCTTCATACAAAGCCGGACGGATCAGGTCATTCATCCCCGCATCCACAATCACAAATTTCTTGGCGTTGCCCTGCTTCAAGAAAAGCACCTTGGTAAGAAGAGCACCAGCGTTGCCAACCATGAAACGACCGGGCTCCAGCAGAATACGTAGTTTCAAGGGCTCTAAAATCGGCACCAGTGCATTCGCATAACTTTGCACCGTCAGAGGACGCTCCTCTGCTGGCTTGTCTCCCCACCAGTTCACGTCGCCGCTGTCGAGACTCTCGTGATAAACAATACCGATGCCGCCGCCGATACTGAAGAACTTGATGTCGTGACGCTTCTTCAGTTCTGCGACCAGAGGCACTGCTTTTTTTGCGGCTTCGATGAATGGATCAATGCTGGTAAGCTGCGAGCCGATATGCATCTGCACACCCCGAATCTCAAGGTTCGGACATTCCTTAGCTGCTGCGGCGTAAGCCTCCAACATGCGATCGAAATCAATGCCAAACTTATTCTCACTCTTGCCGGTGGAAATATACTTGTGCGTCTTGGCATCGACATTGGGGTTCACCCGCAGAGCCACCGGAGCTTTTTTGCCCATTGCGCCGGCCACTTCATTAATGAGTCGCAGTTCCGCTTCGCTCTCCGCATTGAAAGAATAAATCCCCTCCTTTAAGGCATACTCAATTTCAGCGCGTGTCTTACCCACTCCCGCAAAGGTGCAGTTCCCTGCCTTACCGCCTGCTTTAATGACTCGAAAGAGTTCCCCCCCGGAAACAATATCAAAACCGCCACCCATCTCTGCGATGGTATGAAGAATGGCCAGATTTGAATTCGCCTTCACCGCATAACAGACCAGGTGATCGAGACTGTCCATCGCACCATCAAGTCTTTTGAAATGATCCGTGATCGTCTCTTTGCTATAAACATAAAGAGGCGTGCCATGTTTTTGAGCGAGAGCTTCAAGGTCAACACTCTCACAGAGCATGCGGTTTTGGACGTAACGGAAGGAATGCATAGGGCGATGGATTTAGATGATATTGGGGTGGGATGCAAGCGAGTGACGGGGACTCTTTGCGATTGCCCTAAAAATCAAAAACCGCGGCAGGTACTACCCAGCGCGGTTCAAGAAAATGATAAACTGTGTCTGCTTAGATCAAGCCAGCTTCTTTGAGCACTTTATGGGCACCCAGCTTGTTCACGGTCTTGAGCGCACGGGCGGTCAAACGGACTTCCACGAACTTACCGAGCTCAGGAACGAAAATACGCTTGTCACGGAGGTTCGGGTGGATCTTACGTTTAACGCGCTTGGTAATGTGCTTACCGATACCGCCTTCTTTCTTGGCCTTACCGCTACGGTGGATCTTGTGTCCTGAGGTAACTTTGGCTCCGGTGATTTGGCAGGTTCTGGACATAGCTTAATTAGTTTAAAAATTGTGGGGTTTGGAGGTTAACCACAATCGGCCTCCCGTCAAATTTTTTGAAAACTTTTACAGATGTGCCATGGTCACCCTTATGAGCAAACGCGTTCGAATCGGCATTGTAGGAGCAGGTGGCATCGTTAAATCACGGCATCTTCCAGCCCTCAAAGGCATCGAAGAAGTGGACATTGTCGCTGTATGTAACTCGTCTCTGACTAGCTCGCAGTGCTTCTGCACGGAATTCACACCTGAAGCCGAACCCATGGAGCATTGGCCTGAACTCGTGTCACGCGACGATATCGATGCCATCTGGATCGGTGCCACGCCCCAGCTCCACAGTGAAGTCAGTTGTTACGCCTTACGTGCCGGAAAGCACGTCTTTTGTCAGGCACGCATGGCGAGAAACCTCGCTGAATCTCAACAAATGTGGGAGGCCAGCATGAGTAACCCTGAACTTGTCGCCATGCTTTGTCCTCCTCCTTATGGCATGAAAGGGGATGTCACGATGAAACGCCTGCTCGCAGAGGGTGCCATCGGCAAGCCCCATCAAGTGATCCTGCACAGCATGAATGGAGCTTGGTTGGATACTGAAGCGCCAGCGCATTGGCGGCAACGGGTTGAGATCAGTGGCTTACAGGTGCTCTCTTTCGGTATTTATGTAGAAATCTTGCAGCGCTGGATGGGGGACATCGTTCAAGTTCATGCCGACGGGGGAATCGTGCAAGCAGACCGACAAGGCTACACCATAGACATTCCCGATCTCCTGCATGTCTTTTGCACCTTTCGCAATGGTGCCAAAGGCAATCTTACGTTCAGCGGTGTCGCCGCCCATGCGCCGCACGACAGCATTCAAATCTATGGTAGCGAAGGCACGCTCACCTATAACTTCGTCACTGACGAGATCCGACTCGGTGGCCGCGGCGGCAGCATGGAAATCATGACTATCCCCTCCCATGAAGCAAAAGAATGGACCGTCGAGCGCGACTTCATCAATGCCGTCTTAAATCCAAGCGCTCCCCGCCCGAAGCCTGATTTCCTTGAAGGCATGAAATACATGCGCGTCGTGCAATGCGCCGCTGAAAGCATGGACGGTGGAGATACCGTGCGCGTGGCATGAGATGGAGCGTCTCTTTCTCTCACTCCCCCTCTTGTTTCGTGCCGTCCACTGGCAAAATGATTCTTACCAGGCGAGCGGATTTCACCCAGTAAGAATCAAATTTCTCAGCCATCATTGCCGATAGAGCCGGACGGACAATTATCCATCGCTTCCTCTACCAACGCTATTTCATCGGCACTACTAGGCTGCCGGTGAACATAGGACAGACCGATCTCATCATCTCGAGTGAAGAACTGCTCTACATTGCTGCGACACAGATCACAGTCGATACAGGAGTCATCGACATAGAAATGTCCTGAAACATTGGGGTGATTCTTGTTTTCTTTGTCTGCCATAAGGTTGGTTTTGAGTTGGCACGATATTGGCAGCGCACATGACTTGCGTAAAATTCATTAAATGAATACATTAATGCATATGAAGCATGAGTTTCTCGCCAAGCGTCCTATTGATTTGTATGGAATGCATTTGTTTGAACTAGTGGCCACGTTGGGGAGCTTTACCAGAGCCTCTGAAATGGCTGGACTCTCTCAAAGCGCCGTTACACGACAGATACAGGGAATCGAGGACAAGTTGGGAGCGCAACTTTTCGAGCGCACAACACGCAAAGTTCATCTCACAGACGCAGGTAAACAATTGTTCATCGAAGCAAGAAAACTTAACAGTTCACTGGAAGATTCATTGCGAAGATTTCAGGAAACCCATGTTGATGGTCAAAAAACGCTGCGAGTTGGTTTTTCAAGAACGATCGGCCTAGCCTCTCTTCCGGGTATTTTGACCCCCTTTCATCGAGGCTCTCCCCAAGTGCGCCTGCAAGTGTCTCACGATACGAGTGAAAATCTCGAGCATGCTCTGCAGGAACATCGACTGGACATTGCTGTGGTCGCTTCTCCTAGGCAGATAAGCTCAGCACTTGAGGTGAAGCATCGTTTTACAGATGAGTTTGAGTTGATTGTGAATGCCCTACAAAAACCACCACTGGGAAAATATCCTTACCCTGCAAAGGTTGTTTCTTCATGGTTAAACACCGTCCCTTGGATAGCTCTCAGTGATGGCAGCAATACGGGTAAAAAAATTCAGTCTTGGCTCAATGACCAACAAATTGCAGTATCACCAACGATGGAGCTCGACAACTTTGAGATTATCATTCATCTCGTCGCCATGGGGTTGGGTGCAAGTCTGGTTCCGCGGCGTGCGCTTGCTGCTTATCCACGCAAACGAGCCTTACTTCGCATTCCGTTAAAACGTCGTTTTGAACGCGAGGTCGTCATGCTGACTAGGAGACAACATACATTGCCACAGCAGGTGCGCGATTTGATCGAGAGCGTGCTTTTCAGTTAGCTCACAAGTAACACCCCGTCTGTGGAACTGGCATGTGATCGCATCTTGTTTGGCTACTATGCATGGAGAGCTCTTCAAATCTTGAGTCTTCTCGTCATCCGGCTTCCCCTCATTCCCCCTCTTGCTTCTTCCGCCCTTGCTTCTGCACTTCATCAAGTGTGTCGCTGACGTCATCGACACTTTCCCAAACGGCGCGTGAAACGAAAATGGGAGCATTCTGAGATACCGCGAGGGCTATACTGTCGCTAGGACGAGCGTCCAGTTCCACCACCTTGCGTTGTTGCACTTCATTCTGAGCTGAGATGATAAGCCGAGCAAAGAAGACACCTCCATCAAGACCGCTAATAATGATGCGTTCGATCTTGGCTCCAAAGGCACGAAGCATGTGCCCCATGAGATCATGGGTAAGCGGACGATCTTTTACCACGCCACGCATGGACATGGTGATAGCGCTGCCCACTGGCTCATCCACAAAGATAACAAATGTTTTTTCATCATTACCAAGAAACACGGCATAACCGCTGTCCATCGGCAGCACATTGCGCAAGATAACGGATACAACATCATTGTTCATAGGCTCATAATATGCTGATGAAGGAACGGAGGCAACCGTTTGCTACAAGCCTCTTGCTCTAAATCTGCATCGTACCTTCTGGCAACGCTCGGAAACGTCGCGCCACTTCGACATACTTCTCAGCCAGTGCCACATTCATTTGCTGTTCCTCGGATGTCAG
>VFKY01000127.1 GCA_009885275.1 Verrucomicrobiota bacterium
CATCTTCGCGCAAGCTCATCAACCTTTCGAGATAAAATCAACAATTACATGAATATGCAAAAACTGATATGCTCACTTTGCGCGTCATTCCACAACAAGCAAAAAGTTATCGCATCGCAAAACACATTGGCACATACGCCTCATGCGATGAGTGCCGCATGAGGCGCTCGCCCTCTTCAATCCTAATAACGGTAAGGCAAGGAAGAATATTTATTAGCATCATCATGATTGATGGCCTCTCAGTTTTCTTGCTCTCTTTGTTCACGCCTCAATATTAATTTTTCTATTTACATGCAAATTGAATAATGTAATAACTGATCCAGCTTAAAAATAAGAAGGGCGCATAACGCTAAAAAAATCACCGCTTCATCTCCACAACCGCCCAAGCGTTGTGGTTGTGAATAGATTCAAAATTTTCTGCTTCAACCCTAAACCAAGTTATGTCGGGATGTTTTTTAGCCTGAATTGCAATATTACGAACGAGGTCTTCTACAAATACAGGGTTGTCATATGCGCGCTCTGTTACCTGTTTTTCATCAGGTCGTTTCAGCACACTGTATAGCTCGCAACTCGCACTTGATTCAACCATCTCAATGAGGTCTTCAATCCAGATTGGTTTATTAAATCTCACTGCAAAAGTTACCACTCCTCGCTGATTGTGAGCACCGCGATCACTGATAGCTTTTGAACATGGGCAAAGAGTAGCAACAGGCACTTCTACAGTCACAACAAAGTCCAGCTTTTCATCTTCGGCATTCACCTCAAAAATTACCCCGTAGTCCATGAGGCCTTTAGCTCTAGAAACTGGTGCCTCCTTACTTCTAAAATACGGAAAACGAAACAACACATGTGCCTTTGCAGCATTCAATCGCTTCATCAAATCACGAGGCATTGCCGCGATATCTGCCACAGTCAAAGCATGACCATGCGCATGCAACGCTTCCACAAATCGACTCATGTGAGTCCCTTTGTAATGGTGCGGTAAATCCACAGCAAGTGACACCATGGCCACAGTGTGCTGCTCCAACTGATCGCGATCCTTGATGCGTAGTGGAAACCTTATGTTTCTAACGCCAACACGGTCTATCGGAATTCCACGGGCATCGCGTTGACTTTGAGTGTCCTGTAACATCAGAAATATATACGGCGATAATATTTAATAGCGTCAATAATGGCCCCTATAAAAGAAAAACGCCCCAGCCGGGTGACTGGGACGTTTTAAAGGCTTCTTCCTCAAGAAACAAAGATCAAGGCATAAGATTCAGTGAACGCGCTCTCTTTATCTCCCGAGTAATCGTGCGATGCACGTATGCGGAAACGCCAGTTACACGACGGGGGAGGATTTTCCCAGTCTCTGTAGCAAATTTAGCGAGTAAGTCTGGGTTCTTGTAGTTCAACTTATCCATCGGAATATCCATCCGACGACGAGGAAGGCGACGATTGGCGCGACGAAAATTTGAAAGGCGTTCTCTGGTCTTAGGTTGCATAACGGGTAAACTATGGATTAACGAACTTCGCGATGGAGAGTCCGACGCTTGAGGAAATGATTAAACTTAACTTTTTCAAGTCGACCTGGGGTGAGGACGCTCTTCTTGTTGCGTGTGGTCACGTAGCGTGAGGTAGGCTTACCTTCGGCTTTAGCTTCCGTACATTCGAGGATGATAATATCGCGGGGCATAAAAATAGGGAACGTACTTTGTGCTACTCTTTCATAAAGTCAAGAGCCGATTCACTGGCAGATGGGCGGGGCTCGTCAGCCTCCCCCTCCTCGTCTTCTTTGTCCTCGTCCAAACCAAAGGCGGACCGCACCACAGGCCTGCGACTTGACGAGCCACGTTGATCACGCTCAACCTGCTCCTGCATCTCTCGTGTGTAGCGAGTATAGGGTAGCGCCTCGAGACGCTCATCGGAGATTTTCTTCGCAGAAAGTTCACAGACACCATAGACGCCATTATCAACACGAGCCAGAGCCTCGTTGATTTCATAGGCTGCATCTTGCTCCTTGCTTAACATGCTAAGCGCGAAGTCACGATCATAACAATCACTGCCTGCATCCGCCATATGCATACCACCAACGGAAGCCTCACTTCCCTCAGCTCGATTACGCAACCCATCATTCGTAACCATGTCCATAGAATCTTGAAGAGCGCTAGACAACTCTATAAGGCGTTGACGTTGCTTCTTGATAAAAGGAGGCATCTTGCGTGGATCGTAAGCCCGCTTGATAACCACTTCCGGCATAGTCTCTATAATGGGTCCCTTTGCCACTTTAGCAGAAGTGATAAAGCTTGATGCTGCGACTTTAGTGGGTTTTGCTTTTTCGGCATCTTTTTTAACTGGTACCACAACACTTTTTGCCTTGGCTTTAGATGCTACGACTTTAATAGAAGGCGTTGATTTGACAGGTGACTTTGCTTTTGGAGCTGGTTTCTTAGGAGTAGATTTCACAGATGAGGGAATTTTATTTGCTTTTACAGGCGCGACTTTTTTCTTAATCGCGACTGGCTTTTTAATAGGTTTTGCAGGTGCCTTAGGTAAAGTCTTCTTTGCAGGCTTGCTCTTCGCTACAGGCTTCTTCGCTACAGGCTTCTTCGCTACAGGCTTCTTCGCTAGGGGCTTGCTCTTCGCTACAGGCTTTGGTTTAG
>VFKY01000003.1 GCA_009885275.1 Verrucomicrobiota bacterium
CGCCTGCAAGGCCGAAGCTGCGCGCGCGGCATCAGCGAGATTCTCCGACAACTCCCGCAGCATTTCCATGGTCTGATCCTTGAGATTGCCTGCTGCTTCGAGACTGCCATGCTCATACCAGTTTTCCGAGGGACGCTGCATCATCTCGGCGATCTTCTTCTCCACTTCATCGAGCGACTTCTCCAAAACTGCCTCCTCCTTGCGCATATTCTCAATCCACTGCTCGACCTGTTTCACGTCGGATGGTTTCTCAATCACGCGTTTTTTGATGGTCTCCTTCTGCGAAATAGGAACATTAGTCGCGACCGAGAGCATGATCAGCGCAAAACAAAAGACTCCGAATGGTTTTTGCCAGCGCCACTGAACCGGATGCCTTAAATCATCCACAGGTCTAGGCCATTCGCCAATACCGGCAGCTGCAGCAGTAAGCCGTGTTTTCAGTCCCAGCGCATCCTCTAGTCGCACACGAGAGGAAGAAATATTTTCAAAACGTCCTCTCACCATCAGCCAAGCAGCGATGGCACCACTAGAAATAACAATACTAATAGCAACCCACACCCAACGAATCTGAATGAGCGGCATCCACCGAAAAAATAAAATTGCAACGGCTCCCGACAAGGCTCCAGCCATCACCCAACTCATCCATTGCTCAAGCCACCAACCGAGATTGATACGCCTCGCGAGTTGCTGGGTGGCAGTTTGCCAGAATATCTCAGTTTTTTCCGATGACATGCGAGACAAGAATAACGGGGTGAAGAATGCTTTGGCAATGTAGAAGTCAAAAAAGGGTAAACTCTTTTCCCTCCTAGTATCACGTATCTGTCAGCCCTTTCTTGTGCGAAAGTCCGTTAACATTCCGCTCGCGAGCATCACGGAAGAAACTTTTCAAAATTTGCACGCAATCGTCTCCTAACACTCCTGCGGTAACTTCTGCCCTGTGATTGAGATTTTCTGTCTGCAACAGATTCCAAAAACCGCCTGCCGCGCCACCTTTGGTATCCGGACAGCCAAAAATGACACGCCGGATCCGGCAATGCACGAGCGCACCAGCGCACATGGGACAAGGCTCTTTGGTGACGTAAAGATCACATTCGCTCAAGCGCCAATCGCCCATCGAACTCTGAGCTTGAGTCAACGCAAGCATCTCCGCATGAGCCGTGGCGTCTTTCAGCGTTTCCACCTGGTTCCATGAGCGCGCGATGATCTTCCCCTCATGAACAATGACTGCGCCAATCGGCACTTCATCCTGAGTTGCCGCTTTTCGTGCGAGACGTAACGCCTCATGCATGAAATGTTCGTCACTCTGAAAGTCTATAATGATGTCGTCCACAGGGCATGATGTCCTTTTGACAGCGAAGTGCAATCAGACATCATACTCACTTTGTTTGAAATTTTCCCATCCCTCGCCCATACTCCTCATCTCATGGATTGCCACACGCCCCTCGTTCTCCCGTCCCTGCTCGCGGCGGACTTCGCCAATATCGCCTCGGAACTGAAGCGCGCTGAAACACCCGAGGTGAAATGGCTCCATCTCGATGTCATGGACGGCAACTTCGTGGACAACATTTCCTTTGGTCCGGCGATGATCGAAGCGGTACGCAAAAATTCCCCGCTCTTTCTTGATGTGCACCTCATGATTCACCGCGCGGATCACTATCTGGATCGCTTTATTAAGGCGGGTGCTGGCAACATCAGCATCCATGTCGAGGCCAACTATGACACGTCCGTGGAGTCCACCCTCAAGCGCATTAAGGCCGCCGGTATCAGTGCCGGACTTGTCCTGAATCCGCACACTCCATTTGAAGCCGTCGTGCCGTATCTCCATCTTATTGATCTTCTACTCGTGATGACAGTGGTGCCGGGATTCGGTGGCCAGCCCTTCATGGAAAAGGAAACCATGCCCAAGCTCACCGCAGCACGTGACTACCGTGAAGCGCATGGATTGAAGTTTCATCTTCAGGTCGATGGCGGCATTTATGTGAACACCGCACCCATTGCCCGAAAGCATGGAGCCAATTTGTTCGTATGTGGAACTTCGTTCTTTGGTCCGAAAAACACACCCCAAACATCCAAAGACCTCGCCGCCTCTGTCGCATTCTAACTCACCACCTTATCCCTTACCCCTTACCCCTTATCCCTTCCGCCCATGAAAGCCCTCACCCTTGTTGCTCCCTCCACCTTTGAGTTCGGTGAAGCCCCCACACCTCAACCTCAGCACAGCGAAGTGCTCATCGACATCAAAGCCTGCGGTATCTGCGGCAGTGATCTTCATGGCATGGACGGACGCAGCGGCCGCCGCATCCCGCCGATCATCATGGGCCATGAGGCTGCGGGCACTATCGCTGCTGTCGGTGAAGGCGTGAGTGATTGGAAAGTCGGAGATCGCGTCACCTTCGACTCCACCGAATACTGCGGCACCTGCGAGGACTGCAATGCGGGTTTTATCAACCTCTGCAAAAACCGCAAAGTGCTCGGCGTCTCCTGCGGCGACTATCGCCGTCATGGTTGTTTTGCCGATCAAGTCGTGTTGCCCCAACATATTCTCTATCGTCTGCCCGACGGACTCTCCTATGAAAAAGCCGCCTTCGCCGAGCCGGTGAGCATTGCGCTTCATGCGGTCAATCTGGCGCCTGCTCCCAAGCAAACCTCGGAAGCTCTCACGACACGCCAGGAAATGGCGGTCGTGGTTGGAGCGGGATTGATTGGGCTGCTCGTGTTGCAAGCTCTCAAAGCTCGCGGTTGGAAACGCGTTTATGCCGTGGATCTCGACGACTCTCGTCTCGCGCTTGCCAAACAACTCGGAGCGGATGATGCCTTCAATGCCAAGGAAGAAGGTCTCGCGGCCAAGCTTCGTGAGCTCGGGGGAGGCGATGGCATTGATGCCAGTTTCGAAGTGGTGGGTGCAGCGGCACCGATCGATCTGGCGATCCGCAGTGTCCGTAAAGGAGGCACCGTGGTGCTTGTGGGCAACCTGCAACCCAGTGTTCCCTTTCCTCTTCAAGAAGTGGTGACCCGTCAGATCACCCTGCGCGGTTCCTGTTCCTGTGCCGGTGAATATCCCGAAGCCATCGAACGCATCCTCGATGGCAGCATCCAAGTCGAACCGTTGCTCAGCATGGTGGCCCCACTCAGCGAAGGCGGAGAGTGGTTCCACAAAGCGACCCAGCCCGGCAATGGCCTACTCAAGGTGGTGCTCAAGCCTTGAGTTTCTGACCGAGTTATCTTTGCTGCTTTCGCTCCTTTGCGACAAATCATAGATGCAGTGTAAAACAGAATACTCATCGGCGTTCGTCGCAAAGCAGCAAAGGAGCTAAGTTTTCTTCCCTGTTCTTTTACATCTCAACTCACAACTCTACAAAATGTCCACTCCCCTTGATCTCACCGCCCGC
>VFKY01000053.1 GCA_009885275.1 Verrucomicrobiota bacterium
CATCCTGCCGCGAGCAAAAGCGGAAGGACAAGAAACCATTCTGGAGAGTGGAAGCGCATCTATGAATTCGAGGGATAAGGGGTAAGGGATAAGGGATAAGTGTTTTTTGAACTTCTCCACGCCCAACTACCGATGAGGCAGGCGAGAATGAGCAGTATCCAGAGAGGCGTGAGTGGATCAGCTTCCGATTGTTTTAAAGCTGCTTCCCAGCGACGTTCTTCCACTGTGTCGAGTGGCTCGGCATCATGAAAGTTGGCTTCACGAGTATCCGCAAAATGCGTGGCTCCACGGAGCCTCAACTGATCGCCTTCCTTCACCTCAAAAAAACCGGCCTTCTCAAGAACTCGTCCTTCATAGGGTTCACTGGTAGCCTCTTGATGAATCTTCAAGGGAGCGCTCCCAGCGATCTTCACCTGTTGCGATATTTCAAAGTTACCCGCCCATGATGCCAACTTGTCCTCACGCACTTGTTCGACAAAGCGTTGGAGCAATACCAGAAATGCCGGATGACGCGAGGCATTGGATTGCATCACGTCCCAGGCCAGCAGGAGACGGCGAATGGGCACACCCTCCGCATTTTTGTCATGACGCAACAGAGCCATGATGTGCTCGCCCTTCCAAAGCAAGGGCTCATCCTGATCGGTCAACGTCAATTCCATGGGTCGTGGAGTCAGCAATCCCATCCAATTCAAATCGCGCGTCAACGAATGACTTTCCGCGATGGTCCACGCGCCATCAATCGCTCCGTTATCACCAATGTTACTTACAAACTGAATAGCATTGGTGTTGATGGGAGCACCAATCTCGGAGAGTTGAATGTCCGGTGTGGGCGTATTCTCCGTCACGACATGATTCATCGCCGACATCATTTTTTTCAATGTCTCACCAAGTTTATCACGAAGACGTATATCAATATTGACCATTTTTGGCTGCGGCTTTTGCAAGGGCAGTTGGTCATCCCAGGCAAACTTGTCCGGTGTCAGCATCAAGGTGGCGCGCTCGATCTCAGGAGGAAGTTCACCGTTCAAAGCAAGTGTTTGACCTGGATCAAGTTCGAGTGTCGAGGGCTTGGGTGACAGCCCCGGAGCATCCACCCACCAGTCACGCTTTTGCGATTCTTCACTGGCATTGTGCACCAATACTCGCCACTTCGTGCGACTCGATTTTTGATCTTTTCCTTCTTCGCTAAAAGCTTCCATGCCGGCAAAACCAACGTTACCAAAGGCCTTGGCAGCCGAGAGCACTGCGACATCGGCAGGCAGTTCCAGTTTGCGATCGGTGACGTAAATCACGATGCCATGCGTTTTCACCAATCCACGTGCCGTTAGCAATGCTTGATCAGGACGGTGCGTTCCTTGTTGTGGTTCCCATTGGTCAAAGGCATCGAGAAGTTTATCGAGCTCCATCCCCGTATAAAGCGTGGGCTTGCGAACATCGGAATCGAGCAAGTGCCATTCGGTCTTTGCCGCGGTGCGTGTCCAGACTTGAAGTTTTTTCTCCAACAAAACAAGTGTCTCTGCCTTGAAGGCGCTCATGGAAACGGAACTGTCCAACACCACCACGACCGTTTGCTCGGAATCCTGACGCAACCAGCGTGGTTCCGCCAATAGCCATGCGATCAATATTGCCGCGAGTAATTGTAACCATAGAGGCACAGAGTTCCGCAATTTTTCAAAACGAGCACCGCTTGTGCTTTCTGGTTTCACTCTCTCCAAAAGGAAGAGTGTGCTGACCTTGATCCGGCGCGAACGTTCCTGGAGAAAATGAATCGCCAATATCGCAGGAATCGCGAGCAGTGCCCAGAGGCCATGAGGGTTGGCAAGGAGAAGGTTCAAAGTTGCATCAGGTTAATTCCACCACTCCCGCACTCGCTGCCTCAGCACGGATCGCACTAAGGAAATCAAATTCGCTGGCCACTCGCGCCATGCCGATACCACGACGCACACATTGCTCACGCCACAGGGCAAAGTGTGTCTGATAGGCATGAAGATAACGCGCGAGAATGTCTTTATCGACACGACGTTTGTCGCGAAGATCACGCTCACAATCATCAAACTCTATGTTGCCATCCCACTCCGGTTTGGCTTCGTCACGACAAAATGGAACCAGCATGATGACGCGTCCCTTACCATGCGTGAGTGCCGACACCATCCGCTCCGGTGGCGCTTCACTAAGCAGGTCGCTGATGAAGACACGCAGCGATCCCGCTCGCAGCAAGGTGCGCTCCAACAGCTCTGGAACATCTGGTCTCTTTATAACTGCTTTCATGGGCCAGTCGTAAGCCAATGCTCGTTCCAATGGCATCTCATCCACGGTCTCCCGCAACATTTGTAGTTTTACCGAAGCCCCGAGACGCAGCGCGCTCTCTAGAGAGAAGTAAACCAACTCCCAAGTGCGCCGCGCCTTAGCTTCACTAAGAAACATCGATTCACTGGCATCAAAGATAACATCCACGCGCGGGGTCACTTCCTGCCGATACAGTTTCATGGTGTATTGACCGGAGCGGGCATAGGCCTGCCAGTTGATGTGACGCGGATCATCTCCCGGCAAATAAGGGCGTTGATCCTGAAAGTCGATGGAACTTCCCGTCCCCTGTCCGAGCACACTGCCCGCCACCCCGCTCCATTGTCCACTCCGTAACGGAAGACGAGCCACGGAAGCGGCAGCCTTCATCTGAAGATGGATTTGGCGAAGTATGTCGGGCGGCATCAAGTCGAGTGATAAAATTATTATTCCATAGAAGCCTTTTCAAATCTCGCGATAACGCGAAATTCTTTGATCATCCGGTAGTATAAATAAGCTAGAATGACACCACACACCGGCAGTGTAATCAGGGTGTAGAAGCTAACCATCTCCTTGGTGTCATGATCCATTAGCGCCATAAGTGCGCAGGAAGGAAATAATGCAAGCCATGGGTAAGCTCCATCTTTTGTAATACCGGGAGACTCGGCAACAATGGCTGCCACCATATAAAGAAGCACAAACAGCAACTGTATCAGAAGATAAATCCAGAGCGGTTGCTTTACTCTTGGAAACCATAAAAGAGCCGCCACAGGCGCCAAAATCGCAGTGTAAATGAGGGGGATTATCAAGAATGCTTTCTCAATATCTGACGACGAAAAATTTATGCCCGTGACACGTTTGAGGGAAATTAGCCAGGGCACTATGAACATCAGCGCAGCAAGCATGGTAATAAAAACAATCCCCGTGGCCCAACCGGGATAGAGAAATCGACCCGCCAATCGCCATAGTTTTCCACGCCTAGCAAACGTTCCATACAGACTTGGAAGTTCTACCGTGCGCTCACACAAGGCCTCCAACATCACCAATCCCAACAATGGCAGCATCATAAAGAACCAACTTTGAATCGTATCATCGCTACCAAACCAGACAATCAGCACCGCCGCCATAGCCACTAAGATGCAAAGCATCCTTTTTCGTGCCGCGTGATTTTCAGACAATGGTGCAATTTTTGAAGCCGCAATTTCCAGCAGCAGGTA
>VFKY01000391.1 GCA_009885275.1 Verrucomicrobiota bacterium
AATATGCCGACTACGACCAGAACCGTATTTTTTAAATGATGTGCTTTCATTGTCTGCGCCTCCTTCGGCGATCCTGCCAGACTACGAAATAAAGCACAATGAATTTTAGTCCTGCGTTTTAAAACTCTCCACGCCAGTGATGATAAGATCTCGCCACTCTTGATCATTAAGCGGAAACGGGCGGTCAATATAGTCGGTATAGTCTAAGGGTGTTTTCCCTTCACGCTTCACAAGATCAGGCATTTGCTTCAAATTATAACTGGCCTCAAAGAACCATAGGACTGGCGCTTTAAATTCAGTGAGAGCTGTGGCTCTATCATTTTTTCTAAGCGCTGTATTGTTATGGCTTCGAAACCATGTTTTATAGCGGCTCAGTGATTTTGGAAGCTCGGTAATAACAGCCATCCCCTCCTTGCCATTCCAGCCATCAATAACTTTCATGAAACCAGCCAAGTCTGCACTGTCTCGCCCTTCATGAGTGTGAAAATGACCTTCAAATCTCCATCCGACATAGCCAAATGTTGATAAACCAATTTCGTGGGGTTTGAATTTCCCTTCACGAATGGATCGTTCATAAATAAGATTAACCGCTGCAGCGCGATCTAATTCATATTTTTGCTGAAGATAGCATCGTCCATCCCAAAGAAAAAAAAGAGCCATCATTGCCAGCACTGCGCCATGTCCAATGCGCAGCGACCATGTCTTAGCGATAACGGTATGCTTACTGATCGGAACGATGGCAGCAGCGAAGCCCCAGAAGAAACCGTCTATATAGTAGTAGTCAAAAATACCGCCATACAGTGCGAGCAAAGCCGTCGCGCCAAGCCCCGCACCAAGCATGTCTAAACGCGGCAGCACGGGACGCAAAACGATACCCATACCGGCGCTGATACCCAACAGGCCAAACCATGATTTTGCCCATACATCTCCATAAGCGCTATGGGTGGATACAATACTTCCGAGAAACCAATGCGCTCCCATATAACCTGCGCTACAGATCAAAACGAGTGCTGACCAACGCCAGATAGATCGCAGACTCTCAATGGCATTTATTCTTGCCTGTGAATCATAAAATATGGCCGCGAAACAAGACCATCCATAACCTGCTGCCAACGCCAGCAAGCTCAAAACCACGGAGGTTCCATGCGGATGAAAACCTTTGGTAGCATTCGAAACAATGGCCTGGCCATAGGTGGGATTCATGCCCAGCTTTAGCACTAGCAAAGATGCGCCACCACCTGCGATCACGAGAAGCGGATGCCATGCCGTGCGATTGCGGGGCAATATCGTTTTCGTCCTCCACAGTGCTACCAGCACCGTCCACCCAGGCAGTGCCAACCAGACGATGGCGCTTTGACGTGCAGAAAAAGCAATGAACCAGACTACAAAAAACCAAGCCCATAGTTTTCGATGATACAGCCAAAGGCACAGCCAGAAACAACCGAGATACAACGCCACAGAAGTAAACATCACCGACATGAAAAGTACGGTAGGACTGGTCAACAACAGCAAGGTGATGAAATACGATTTTGCACGACTCAAGCCGTGATCAGTTAAATAGAGCGACAGCCCTAAAAAGCCTAGTGCGGCGGACATAGCGAGACTGAAATGAATGGCAAAGCTAAAGCTGCCAGTGATCTTGAACAAACTAGCTGCCAATACAGACATGGATGCCGCCCATGGTGTGAGCCACTCATACGTCCAGGGCCGCCCTCTCTGACAAGTCTCGACGACAGAGCGAAGATATCCAAAGTCATCATCAAGGGTGACAACCATCCACGGCAACGCCAACCAAATCAGAAGACCAAAACTGAACGCCGCAGCCAGCGGATGATTGAGCCAATGGAGGGTGCGGAGAACAGCTTTTATCATGTCGTATTTACTTGCCCTTTGAAGCACCCGTTGTCAAAAAAACCTAATTTCGTATCGCGAAAACAGAAAGCGGACTCGCGAGATCAATGAGGTCAAAGCATGCCATCTGTTTTTAGTTCGCTTTTATTAACGGCTTTTCTCCGTTGAGCGCGGGCACGACGGTTTTTGAAAGCCATTCTTTGATCTTAGGAAATTCACTCTCCGCAAAAGCGTGTCCTGTATCGGCCATCTCACTGGCTACACTCTCGGCACCACGACCTTTAAAGTCCCGCGCAAGGCCAGAGACATTAGGTTTTGCAGGGCTTGTTTCTCCCCAACAAAGATAGGCAAACTTTCCCTTCAATGAGGGGAAATTTCCTTTGCTGGTGAATTCGCTACCGCCACCATCTGCCAAAATGAAAACGCTAAAATAGTCGGCAAGATCTCCGTCCTTTTTCTTAATGCGTAACATACCATCAATGGCGTGACCACCATTACTGAAGCCGGCGATGATGGAGGTGCCGCGATTGATGTTCGGCACGCGTTTAATAATTTCGTCGATCATCCGTTTGTGGTAGGCCCATATCTTGTCAAACTCACCGACCATATTTGCTTGGGCAGGATTGTTGGCCCCCTTGGGAAATGGCAAGCCGACGGCAATGTAATCCCCCTCAGGAAGAAAGGAACGATTGGGTGTATTGCCTCCTTCCCCACCTCCCAACCAAACAACCAGCGGTAACTTCTTCGTGGCATCGTATCCGGTAGGAATGCTCATCTGGCATTGAGCAGGTTTCCCATTACGATCAGGATCGAGCTCAGGGAAATCTATGGTGATCGTGGCGCCTGGTTTTACTTCAGGATCAGGAGGCGCCGCTGGGGCACTTGTAGCAGGTGTTGCAGGAC
>VFKY01000304.1 GCA_009885275.1 Verrucomicrobiota bacterium
GAAGCGGGGATCTCGCGGATCATCTGCATCGGCACCACTTTGGAGGATGCCCGACGTGTCCTCGAGATCGCGGACACCTATCCCGAAGTGGAAGCAACGGTGGGGATTCATCCCTGTGATGCGGACACGGTGCAGGGCGATGTGTTTATCGAGGAACTGAGGGAACTGGCGCAGCATCCAAAGGTGGTCGGGATTGGTGAGATCGGGCTGGATTACTTTCATCAGCCGCCCGAGGGCTTCACCCTGGAATCGTGGAAAGCGCAGCAGGCTCATGTCCTCGGCTTGCAGTTGGGGTTGGCTGCGGAGCTCGGTTTGAATGTCGTGCTCCATAATCGGGACAGCTTTGCCGATCTGACCGCTCAGGTCCTGCCCTGGTCCGGCAAGTTGCGCGGGGTGTTTCACTGTTTCACCGGAACGGGCGAGGAGGCGTTGCCCTTGATTGAGCAGGGGCATCTCGTGTCCTTCACCGGCATCGTCACCTTCAAGAACGGCCAGATCATCCAGGACTGCGCCAAAGCCATGCCGGATCACGGTTTCATGCTGGAGACCGACTGCCCCTATCTTTCCCCCGTGCCTTTTCGGGGGCAACGCAACGAACCAGCTCATGTCCGGAAGACCGCCGAATTTGTTGCTCAGTTGAGGGGCGTCAGTCTGGAGACGCTGGCGGCGCAGACGGGGGAGACGGCGAGGGGATTTTTCCGTAGATCGTGATAAAAAGAGGCCTGAAGACTGAGAGACACAGGACAGGAACCGTTTTGCCCATCTCGGGCGGCGAGTCGATATCTTGTATGTGTTAAGTATTTTGACCACTATATATGGTGTTTTTTATGGATTTTTGCTTGATCGACCCCAAGCGGCACGCTTTATTCGTGATCCTAATTACCCCTATTTTTTAACGCTTTTCCCTAACCTTCATGTATCTCAAATCTCTCGAAATTCACGGTTTCAAATCCTTCGCTGACCGCACTGTCTTTGAGTTCCATAAAGGGGTGACCGGCATTGTTGGCCCGAATGGATGTGGCAAGTCGAACGTCGTGGATGCCATCCGTTGGGTTCTGGGGGAAACCTCTGCCAAAGCTTTGCGTGGTTCCGAAATGGCGGACGTTATCTTTAATGGCACTGACAAACGTAAGCCGGTAGGCATGGCGGAAGTTGTTCTGACACTGGCAGATTGCGAAGTCGGATTGAATGTGGACTATAATGAAGTGGCGATGTCTCGTCGCGTTTTCCGTGATGGTCGCTCCGAGTATCGCATTAACGGCACACTTTGCCGACTCAAGGACTTCACCGATCTATTGGCAGGAACGGGCATTGGTCGCGCAGCTTATTCGGTGATGGAGCAGGGCAAGATCGACATGCTTATCAGCGCCCGTCCAGAAGATCGGCGCTCGGTGTTCGAAGAAGCTGCGGGGATCACCCGGTTTAAGAGTCAGAAAAAAGAAGCGCTTCGTAAACTGGAATACACGGAGGCCAATCTATTGCGACTGGCTGACATTGTTGCTGAAGTAAAGCGTCAGATGGGAACGCTGCAACGGCAGGCACAGAAAGCACGCCGTTATCAAATCGTTCATAAGGACCTGCGCATTCTGGACACGCATCTTGGCCATAAGCATTTTAGTGAATACCAGGCTGAGAAGAGCGAGTCGGAGAATCTGATTATAGCGTTGATGACGCAGATGAATGAGATGCATCAGAAGCTCCACGCAAAGGAGTTGGAAGCCACCGAAACGCGGGAAGCGTACCATCAGGTTGAGTCCACCATCAACGGTTTACGTCAACAGTCACAAGAGTATCGCTCTAAGATTCAGTCTTCAGACAGTAAAGTAGAATTTAACCGTGAACGTGTTGAGGAACTCGAAGGGCGGATTCGCCGAAATGAAGAGGACTCCAACAATGGTCGCGAAATGGTCGATCGTCAGCGCCGCGAACTTGCCGCTGCGGATGAGCAATTCGCCACGATTCACTCGACGATAGAAAGTCGTCAGTTTGCGCTGGAAGAGCATCAAGTGACACATAACGCCATCATTCCTGATCGCCAGAAATTGGAGATTGAGCGCCGCACGTTGAGGGAGACTTTCCGTCGTCTCGAAGGAGACGCTGCCTCTGCTGATGCCAAGGCGCAGAGCTTGACGAATCAAATGGCGACTGACCGTCAGCGTCATGAATCGTTGCAGCATGATAAGTTGGGTGCGGCGGAAACCCGTCAAGCCAGTCAGGTAGAGTTTGATCATCTGCAACGCCAGATTGAAGAGCAGGAATCAATCCGTCTTGATCTGGAACAAAAGATCAAGGATTTGGCGACAACCATAGACGAGAAGCGCCGTCAACGTGATGTCCTCAACGAGGAGATTGGCAATCTCCAGCGTCAGGTTACTCAGCGTCGTTCCCGATTGGAAGTGCTGCATCAAATTCTTGAAAAAGGGGAAGGACTGGAGCTGGGCACACAGAATGTTCTCAAAGGATTGGATGATCCCGATCGCATCAAATCAGGCATTAGAGGACTTGTCGCTTCCGGCATTGAAGTAGAGCCGCAGTATATTTCTGCCATTGAAGCGGCCCTGCATGATCACTTACAAGCTGTCTTGCTTAGTGACTCCGCATTGGCAGATGAAGTCATCACCAAGCTCACGGAGCAACGTCTTGGGAGGGCATCACTTGTGCCGGAAAATCTCGTGGCGCACGCAAAGGGAGTCGAGCGTCAGTTCATGCCTAACGGCGGTGTTGCATGGGCTCTGGATAAGGTGAAAGCGCAGTCGCATGTGCAACCGTTGATTGAGCGTGTGCTCAATGATGTATTGATCGTGGAAGATTTATCCACAGCGTTGAGACTTAAGATTCAACATGCCGATCTCGCATTCGTGACCCTTAAGGGTGAGTTACTCACCATCCATGGCGTTATCCATGGCGGCGCGGGCAAGGAAGAAGTAACTTCGACATTGCGTCGGGAAACAGAACTGCGATCCCTTCGATTGGAAGTTGATTCGCTTGATGCGCAAATCATCGAGAAGGAAGAGCTTTTTGAAGAAATGCGCTCATCGTTAGAGGGTAAGCAACGTGAAGAAGCGAATGCTCGTGACACGGCGCAGAGAAATCGTGAAGAGCTCAGCCAACTTCAAGGCAAGGTCAGCGTGGTGCAGCGTGCATTGCAACAGGCTACCGCAAAACTTGACTCGCTGGAGTGGGAGCAAAATCAAATCGGAACACGACTTTCTGCCGCTGAAGCTCAAATTCAGCAGTATCATGAATCAACCACTTCTGCGCTGCAACAATTGGATGAGACGCAGGAACATGAACGTCAGATAGAGACGCAAATTGAGGCTGTAATTCGTCGGGAAGTGGAATCCACGGAACGTCTCAACGAACTCAAAACTGCGCTTGCATTAGAGACAAGTTCCTTACAAAACATTGAACGACAAAAAGCTCCGCTGGCGAGTCGTCTGGAGGAGCTTGAGGGCTCTATTAGTCGTTTTGAGAATGAGTGTTTCATCTGGCGTCAGCGCGTTGAATCCGCCAATACTGAAAACCAGCGCTTGATCGAGGAGGCTGAAGAATCTCGCAGATTACTAGCGACCATCGATGAGGAAGGGCGTGAGGCGATGGAAAAACGGAGCGCCTCATTCGGAAAGGTGACGACACTGGAAGCAGAGCTTAATGCCATCCGCCTGCGGCACAGTGAATTGGGTGAGCACCGCAATCGCGCGGAAGTACAACAAACCCGGGTGGAATTGAAGCTCGAAAATCTCACAACTCAGTTTCAAGATCGCTACCAGTTGAATCTCGAAACCTTTGAGCCCGACACACACGCATTACTTCTTTCGCTCAGTGAGCAACGCAAAAACCATGAGCGCAATTCTAAACGCAAAGGCACGCTTTCAGCAAAGAGCGAGCAAGGTGCGGATGAAGCAGTCCAAGAGGAGGACACTTCTATTGAAGCCATGGAGTCTAATGACATGAATAATGTCGAGGATGAAATAGATGAGGCAGAAGTCTTCGATACAGCAGCATTAGAGCAGGGTCCTGATTGGGGGATGGTTCAAGAGATTGTTGCCGACCTTCGTCAACGTCTTGAAAGCATGGGGCCCGTGAATCTGGATGCCATTCAAGAGTTTGAAGAGCTTGAGCAACGTCATATATTCCTTGAAACCCAGCATGGGGATCTCGTGAGGAGTAAGGATGAATTGATGCAAGTGATCGCGAAGATCAACGAGACGACGAAAACCATGTTCACGGATACCTTTAATCAGGTGCGTATAAATTTCCGGGAAAATTTCAAGGAACTCTTCGGCGCCGGTGCACAAGCCGATCTTATGTTGCAGGATGAGAACGATCCTTTGGAAAGCGGCATTGATATCATTGCAAAACCACCCGGTAAAAAACTTCAGAGCATTACCTTGCTCTCGGGTGGTGAGCGATCAATGACGGCAGTGGCGTTACTCTTTTCAATCTACATGGTCAAGCCAAGTCCCTTCTGTGTGCTTGATGAATTAGATGCACCGTTGGATGAATCGAATATCAAGCGCTTCCTTACCATGCTGGATAAATTCATCGAAAACAGCCAGTTTATTATTGTCACCCATAACAAGCGCACCATGTCCAAAGCGGATGTCATCTATGGCGTTACTATGCAGGAGTTTGGTGTGAGTAAACCAGTAGGCGTGCGCATGACTAACGACAAGCTGTCGATGGAGGAAGGTCAACCTACCGTGGCTGATTCTGTACGTGGTCCGGTGAAGCAGAAAGCCCGAGAAATGGAAGAGAGTATTATTTAGGTTGAGCAGGGCGAGTTTGAGTTGCAGAGATGCTATGGAAACACCGCCCTGATCCCTTGAACTATATACGTATCCTTCTCGCCATTGTCAGTGGAGTCGCGCTGACTTTCGCATTTCCACGTTGGAATATTGGAATCATTGTATGGCTGTGGATACTTCCACTGCTTTATGCTCTTTGGTCCGTTGATGTATCCGAGTTTAAAAATTCCCGCTCAAAGTCTTGGTTCGGCTTTAAACTTGGGTATGTGGCTGGCCTGTCTTTTTTCATTATCAATCTCTTTTGGTTGAGGCATTCCTCGCGGGTGATTAGTGGGGCGGTAGACAATACCTGGATGGGACTGGGTACGGAATTGACAGGGATGGTGGCGGTACTTGCGATGAGTGCTTATCTTGCGCTCTATTGGGGATTGTGGGGCGCATTTACTGCGATGATTTGCAAACCAAGAATCAGTGTCGATGGCAAGCCGATGACAGGTGATACTGGGGCGCTTTTCAGTGCCTCTATGGAATCGCTGCGATCTGCGTCTCTGACTGCCGCCGCGTGGGTGGCTTGTGAATGGCTCCGTGGAACCGTGTTGACTGGCTTTGGTTGGAATGGTCTCGGTGTGGCTCTTCGTCCTAGTCTTGTTTTGATTCAGAGCGCTGACATGGTGGGTGTGACGGGCCTGTCCTTTTTGCCAGTCTTCGTGGCTTGTATTGGTTACTGCACGGTCCTGCGTTTTCGTCAGGAAGTGCGCACTTCACGCGTTAGGCCGCACTTTGATTTCTTTGTAGCGGTGGCGCTATTATTGTTAAACTTCGGATACGGAGCGTGGCAGCTAGTTCGTGTGCGTGATGCATCCATCCCACTTCAAGTGCTTTTAGTGCAGACCAATGTTTCACAAGCGATGAAGTGGAGTGGTGAACACACAGAAAAAATCTATCGTGGTTATGGAGATCTGACGCAACTATTTGGCGGCAAGATGATGGAGCACGCCCCTGATATAGTGATCTGGCCTGAGAGCGCTCTGCCATTGCCGTTTCATGATCCTAATCACATCCCTTTTCTCAATGAAATACTTTCGATAAATGATTTTTCTCTTCTCACGGGTGTGGACATTCTCATTCCCAATGACCCTTCCTATACCGGCGTCGCACTTATGCGCGGGAACTTTGAAAATCATCAACTCTACCGCAAAGCGCATCTTGTGCCGTTTGGTGAATTTCTTCCACTGCGCTACATATGGCCGGTTGAAAAAATACTAGGAGGAATGATCCCCGGAGATTTCGCCGCCGGAGATTCTACCGAACCATTGCTGCTTGAGAAACCCGAGGGTGTGCAGATAATACCCCTCGTTTGTTTTGAGGATACCATAGGTCGGCATGCTCGTAAGTTTGTCCGAGAAGCACCACAGATACTCGTGAACTGTACCAATGATGGATGGTTTCTTCACAGCAATGAGAATGAGGTACATCTCGCAAACGCTATTTTTCGGTGCGTTGAACTTCGACGTCCGATGGCCCGTGTTTGCAATACTGGCGTGACTTGTGTGGTCGATGTTATGGGACGAATTCCCAAGGGGGGAACCTTGCAAGATAGCAAGGGCAATGTCTTTATCAAAGGCTGCTTGCCTAAGGAGATCCGTCTTGATAAAGCGCCGCAGATCACCTTCTATGCGAGATACGGTGATGTTTTCTCAATGGTGATGCTGGGCGTAAGCGTGGCCGCTATTCTATTGTATAGTGTGAAGCATCGAAAGAAGACGGTGAATCAAATATAGAGTCGGTGAGCAATGACATCACGGTCTGCATTTTCACCATTTACGGTAAGTTTTCTCAACCGGACGAAGATTTTTTTACTCACGCTTCCCGCATTCTTGTTCGCGATAAATTGATGGTGGAAGGCCGGCTAATTTTTTAAAGTCTTTGCTAAAAAAGTAAGGGTCACGGTACCCACACTGTCGGGCGATTTCTTTGATGGGTTCATTTGTATCCACCAGTCTTCGCTTGGCTTGGTTGATGCGCTCAAGTCGGAGCCAGTCGATTGGGCTGGTACCCATCGTGCGTTTAAAGGTACGAATAAAATGACTGACGCTCATACCGGCAAGGACGGAGAGTTCAGCGAGCTTGAGTGGATCGGCATAGTGTTGTTTCATGCGGACGAGAGGACGTTCCAGTGCACTGGGCACAGGGTCCGCATCATGGGCCCCATCTTTGAAACGATTTTCATAGAGTAATGCCAGCATCGTAGCAATGGTCCGGTGCATGTGAACAGGCGCATGCGGACTAGGGATTTCCAGTAGATGGAAGATTTCAATAAAAATGCGCTGTAATTTCGCGTCATCCAATGCTTGAAAAACGGGCGATTCTTGAACGCGTAATAATTCAGCCAACGCATCAAGCCCGGGGCCATCGATGCGTATCCAGTATAACTCCCATGGATTCGTTGGGTCAGCCCAGTGTTCATGGGGATGCCAGCATGAGACCCAACTGAGTGAATGTGCTTTCACACGATGGAGATGTCCGGCAACCTTAACTACTCCAGCACCCTTAAAGCAATAGATCAACTCGTGGCCAGCCAGTGTGTCTCGCTTAATGTGATGTGTTTTGTCCGCCACAAGATGCCCGGCTCTTAGTGTGGTGTGCAGCGCACGACGAACGCTGTCGCGTTCTGTGTAAAAGTAGCTACGGAGTAGTTGGGTCATCAGAAAGATAATACGGAGCTATAACTTTAGTTCCTCGAAAAACTTATGGGTAAATGCAATCAGTCTGATTATAGGACAACATC
>VFKY01000211.1 GCA_009885275.1 Verrucomicrobiota bacterium
GGCGATTGCCGGCACCTTGCTGGGGTTCGTGTTCCCAGGGCTAGCCCAGTGGTTTCTCGATGACATCATTCCCAAGCGTAATACGGAGCAAATTCTCTCGGTGTCTTTGATGGCACTAGGGGCGATGGCTTTACGGCAATTTTTTTACAGTATGCGCACTCTGGCAAACAACGCTTTCGAGCTGCGCATGACCTACGACCTGCGCAGCCGCCTGCACAGCAAGATCCAGCATCTTCCCCTCAAATGGTTTGACCGTCAAAGCACGGGCGACATCCTCACCCGCATGGCCGATGATGTGCCCGCCACCCAGCGCGTCATCCTCGACGGTGTCGATCAAGGTGTACCCTGCATTCTCCAAATCCTCCTCACGGCTGGTGTGCTTTTTTTTCTCCACTGGAAACTCGCACTCGTCATCGTGGCTCCCGTACCCTTCATCGCCGCTGGAGGATGGATCTATGCCCGCTGGGTTTCCCCTCGCGCCAGTGAAGCTCGAAAAGCGGCGGGCGGCTTGAACTCCCTTCTCCACGACAACATCGCCGGCATCCGCCAGATCAAGAGCTACACCCTCGAAGACGAGAAACAGCAGGACTTTGATGACTCCAGCGGCAAGTACCGCGAACAACAGACTAAACTCCAGCGCGCCTGGGCGGTGTACGGACCGGGCATGGGATTTCTCGGTGATGCCGGGGTGATCCTCCTCATGGGATTCGGCGCCTACTGGTGCATCCAGGACAGCATCGGCCTCGAGGCCCTGAACAAATCCGGAGCCTCCAAGGAAGCGATCGCCGCCTTCACCGGAAACATGCTGACCATCGGCCGGCTCAGTCAGTTTCTCCTCCTCATGGGCATGTTCTACGAGCCGATCGGCCGACTCCATGGCGTCAATCAAACCGTGCAAAACGGTCTTGCCGCCGCCAAACGGGTCTTTGAAGTCCTCGATACCGACGACGCTGAAGACCTGAAACAGGGCGAGATGCTCGGCACCGTGGAAGGCGACATCCATTTTGAAAATGTCAGTTTCCACTACGACGAAACCCGCCCCATCCTCAAGGGCGTTACTCTTCGCATCAAGCCGCGCCAAACGGTGGCCATCGTCGGAGCCACCGGAGCAGGCAAAAGCACGCTCTTTCAACTGCTCACCCGCTTCTATGATTTCAACGGCGGTGACATCCTGCTTGATGGAAAATCCATCCATGAGATCAACAAAGCCAGCCTGCGCGATGCCATCGGCTATGTCACTCAGGAGAGCTATCTCTTCGATCAGACCATCCGCGAAAACCTCAAGCTGGGCAAACCGAACGCCACGGATGAGGAACTCTGGGATGCCCTGGAACATGCCTGCGCCAGGGACTTTGTCTGGGGACTCGACGGACAGCTCGATGCCCGGGTCGGCGAACGCGGTTCCCGCCTCAGCGGCGGCGAGAAACAGCGCGTCTCCATCGCCCGCGCCTTCCTCAAAAATGCCCCCATCCTCCTGCTCGACGAAGCCACCAGCGCGGTCGACAACAAGAGCGAGAAGTTCATTCAACAAGCTGTGGACAAACTTCGCGCCGACCGCAGTTGTCTCGTCATCGCCCACCGCCTCAGCACCATCAAGCACGCCGATCAAATCTACGTCATGAAACAGGGCGAAGTGCTCGCCCACGGCACGCATGATGAGCTATTAAAGTCTTCCGAATATTATGCCGAACTCTCGAAGCTGAGTTTCTCGACCGAGAAGATAGAGGCGTAGGGAGACACGAGACAGAAGATGCTAAGACTCAAGATTTGAGCGGGGTAGTGATGGCATCCTGCCGTCATCAGGAAAACCTCCCATCAAGAAGCTCACGGCGGAACCGCGTTGCGGTTCGTTATCATTTCCCTGATTAGTCCCAAGGATAACACAATGACGGCAGGATGCCGTCACTACCCTCCGCCGTGACGAACCATTGATAATGATTGTCACCGCCCACGCACTCTGGTTGGATGGCACAGGGATAAACGTTTTTCATCACATGCATTCTGATCAAATCGACAGTCCCGTTGCAAAAGCCAAGACCGCAAAGCGCATATGGCTCTGGGGCAGCGTGGGGTTTGCGCTCGTGGCGTGGCTGGTGTTTTGGTGGGTTTCTAATCACTGGATCGCCACCACTCTCACTGACGGCAGAGTGGTCAGTTACAAGGGGATTCAAAAAGGGGTGAAGGTAAGCGATAACGATTTTGAGCCTGATGTTTACGCATACCCCAAAAAATGGTTTTTGACGATTCCGCAAAGTATCGGAGAAAATATATTAAATAAAATCTCCCGCGCATCGTTGCCACCGGGAGCAGGATCTAAAGATAGCAACTGCTACTACTCTGCTCCCGCACTCATGATGCTTGCAGGCCCCAATGACGGATCTGTTGAAGTCATATTAGATGACGGCTTTGGTAGAGAGAAAGGCTATTCGTTCTTGAACAGAATGGATTGTTTTGTCTCAGTAATACCATACGCGTCACTTCCCATGCGATCTCCTACATGGAAGATCAAATTTCAGGACTCAAAGCACCATGCGCTAGGGGAGTTTACGGTGCCAAATCAATCATGTTCTACGGCACCACAATTTATTGGCAAAGCCCCACCGCTTGAATCGCAAAACTCAAAAGGACCCCTGAAGCTCGTCTCCGCCAACTATTCCGTTATCAAGAGTGACTACGATATTTCGTATCCTTGCGTCATACTCAAATTCAATGCCGCGGCAATTCCAGACTTACTTCCATGTCATGTGATCGGAGTCCGCATCACTGACTCATGGGGCAATACAGGCTTTGTCAGTGGATCGTTTTCAATTGATGCAGGAATCATTGAAGTACCATGTTGGACGGGTGCCATGCAAAGTGAGGACTGGCACATCAAAGTTGCTATTTGTCGCGGATATGGTGCTTCGTTTGCTCCAGACGAGACTGCCATATTTAAAAACATCTCGGCATCATCGCCCATGACGCAAACCATCCGAGGGCGTAAATTGACTCTTTTCGAAGCAACCTTTGTGGGAAACGAAGCTCCAAAATGGACCGAGTGCATTCTTAATTGGGAGCTTGATCGAAATGGCCCTTTATTATGGCCAATTCTTGTAAAAGCTATTGGCCGAACCGTAGATGGTAATGCTGTGGAAGTTGACCCCACGAAATGCGAACATCAACAACCTCATAAAGCAGGTTATCAAGTCACACGGCAACGCTATAACTATACATATAGAGGTGGTATAACCAACGATTTTCTATTTGGAACCTACTTCAAGACTCCACCGCACCTAAAAAGCCTCGACCTCCACGTCGCCCTTGAAGAACCGCAGGTGTTTGAGTTCTTCGCCAAGGTTTCCAACTGGCCGACCGTTCCCGCTGAGAAAAAATAGCTCAGTGAACGCTCGTAACTATTCAGCAGCGCCAACGGTGCGTTTGATACCAGCCTAGGCCAACGGCCTAGGAAAAGAGTGGCAGGATGGATACCAGCCCTGAAGGGGCGACCCAAACGGTGAGAACCCATAGACCGCCCTTTCAGGGCTGGTGATCTTCTCCTGAGTTAACCCAGAGCGTTGCTCTGGGCTGGTATGAATCGGACCGTTGGCCCTCATGAATACCATTTGAATGGTTACGAGAATTCTTGGGTTTAC
>VFKY01000343.1 GCA_009885275.1 Verrucomicrobiota bacterium
CAAGCACAGCTTAAAGCAGAGGACTTCCGTTCCCTCGCAAGTTTGAGGGTGCTAAAGCGCCTCGAAGCTCCTCTGCCCACACTGGACGATGCCGCCCTAGCTGAGATCGCCCACATCACCTCGCTGGAGAACTTTTACACGGCTAACAACTCCTCTATTACTGCTAGGGGAATCGCCGCGCTCAAGCCTTTGAAGCTCCTCAATCAGCTCCGGTTATCCGGTTGCAAAAACATCGACGACACCGCCATCCCCGCGTTCAAAGAATTGAAAGCACTCAGGGAATTGGATGCCCAAGGGACCGGGATCACTGCGGAAGGTGCCGCAGCCCTAATGAAGGCACTACCGCAGTGCAAATTGAGGTCCAACTGGTAGTTTAGGGGACACACTAGGAAACTCAAAACTCAGTCTACGTGCATGAAACGGTGGTGGTGCAGTGTGCCGCTATTGATTCTAGTGTAGTGACCGCCCCTTTTTTAGGTTTGCAATATTTTCACCAGAAAAAACCTTTCCCGAAGCCTGATTAACTTTGAAGAGAGAACCGTGATACTGAGCGATATTGAGAAATGAGTTTGCCTACAAGAGCCTTTCACGCACTTCTGTGGTCACATCAGCAATGAAGTCAGCCAGCAGTTTGACGCCGAGGTCTCCCTTTCTGGCATGTCTAATAGCGACATTACCCGACTCCATTTCCTTTTCCCCAATCACCAGCATGTAAGGAATTTTATCCAACTGGGCATTACGAATTTTGGCGCCAATCTTATCGGCTGCATTATCGAGTGAACAACGAATGTTGGCCGCTTGTAGATCCGTATAAATTTTCTGTGCGAAGGATTCACTCTTCTCACTGACAGTTACCACTCGTACTTGCTCTGGAGCAAGCCAGGTCGGAAAATGTCCGGCAAAGTGTTCAATCAAAACGCCTGTGAAGCGCTCCATGCTGCCGAAAGGTGCACGATGAATCATGACAGGGCGATGCGCTTTGTTATCGGCTCCCGCATAAGTCAGATCGAAACGCACGGGCAAGACGTAATCGACCTGCACAGTTCCGAGTTGCCATTCGCGACCGATGACGTCTTTGATGACGAAGTCGATCTTGGGGCCGTAGAAGGCAGCCTCACCGGGTTCTTCTGTGAAGGGAACTCCGAGGGTTGCCGCAGCATCGCGACAAGCGGCTTCCGCTTTATCCCATTGCTCGGGATTACCGGTGAATTTACTGCTATCAGGATCACGTAACCCGACACGGACACGATAGTCGGTCATTCCAAGGGTATTCAAGACTGTTTTCACTAATGCCAGACAGCCAATCAATTCTTGTGCCACTTGATCTTCAGTACAAAAAAGATGGGCATCATCCTGAGTAAAACCACGAACACGGGTTAACCCGCCAAGTTCTCCACTTTTTTCCCAACGATAAACGGTGCCAAATTCGGCAAGGCGCACCGGAAGATCACGGTAACTCTTAGGCGTTTGCGCGAAGATGCGGATGTGATGCGGACAATTCATCGGTTTAAGGAGAAAACCTTGCAACAACTCTGCGTCAGGCTTCACCCGATCGTGGGCGATGACTTCACGTCCGGCGCGATCATTGATCTCATCACGAAGTCTGCTCGACACTGCATCGAGTCTCTCCATGACTTCAGCACAGGTGCAGCCTTCATGAGCCACTTCGGCGAGATGTTCGTTTTCAATAATGGGCGCAAATTGACTCTCTTTATAGTAGGGAAAGTGACCGCTCGTTTTGTATAGCTCAAGCTTCCCGATATGCGGCGTAAACACCTGCTGATAGCCCTGTTTTCTCAACTCTTCACCGATGAAGTTTTGTAGTTCCTGCCGCAGGATGGCACCCTTAGGTAACCAGAGCACCAAACCTTGTCCTACTTGGTCATCGATGGCAAAAAGTTGTAGCTCACGACCGAGTTTGCGGTGATCGCGCTTCTTCGCCTCTTCCAGTTGTTCCAGATGCTTATCCAACTCTTCCGTTGTAGGAAAAGCGGTGCCGTAGAGTCGCTGTAACTGCTGCTTGCTCTCATCGCCCATGTAATACGCTGATGCGATCGACATCAGCTTGTTGTTCTTACACTTCGAAGCGTAGTTCACATGGGGGCCAGCACAAAGATCGATAAAGTCGCCATTTTGATAGAGGCTGATTTCTTCGCCCACAGGGATTTTTTCAATGAGGTCCAACTTAAACTGGCTGGCGTTGCCGGGACGCTCAGTCAAACCGCCAAGGCGACCACTATTGGCAAGCGCAATGGCTTCTTCACGAGAGATGACTTTTCTTTCAAATTTGTGATTCTCCTTGGCAATCTTTTTCATCTCTGCCTCGATCTTTGGGAAATCATCTGGTGTGATGCGATGATCGAGCTCGAAGTCATAGTAGTAGCCATTCTCCACAGGAGGCCCATAAGCAAACTGAGCATTGGGCCAGAGTCGCAGGATAGCAGTGGCCATGATATGAGCACAGGAGTGGCGCAGGCGCTCCAGATCAGTCATCTGGGCGCGTTCTTCGAGAGTTTTACGTTCGTTCATGAGAAAGGGGGCGGAAGAGATAGCCTCGCTACGTCGGGTTGCAACGGCGAAAGATCAGAGAAGATGCACTGCTTACTTGACGGATGCAAAAGTCCGCCGACTATGAAACTCTTCTTTTTTCGGGGCGTAGCTTAGCCTGGTAGAGCGCGTGGTTTGGGACCACGAGGCCGGAGGTTCGAATCCTCTCGCCCCGACCATTTAATGGTATAGAAGTATTGAGTATGAAAGCCCTATCAAAGGACGCTAAATATAGTTCCTTTTGGTTGCTGAGGATGATTCAATCCCACTGCTGAACCTTAATTTTTCGTAAGCCCCACTTCATGTCCACACTGCACGTTTCTGTTTTGAATGCTTTCAAAAGTCGCGCATGGAGTTATCGCGAAGTGCCAAATACAAAAGTCATCGAAGCTAGCTTTGAAGCTTATCACGGCAAGATTCCCCTTCACGTGCAAAGTTTTGCAGAAGCACACATTGTCGCAGTCGTTTCACAAGCCTCGATCAACGTACCCCCAACTCACAAGCACCGTGCCGCAGAGTTGCTCATGCGCGCAAATAAGGAGCTAAATCTTGGTAACTTCGAAATGGAATGGGATAGCGGTACCGTCATGTTTCGCATGAGCAATGTGTTTGCCAGTCATCGCTATGACGAAAATATCATCGCAAATCTGGTACACAATGCCATTGCGGAGATGGATCGCATGACGCCCTATTTGGGAGTGCTTTGTCAAACAAGCAAAGCCATGTTGCCACTTCTAGACCTGCCAGCACTCCTGAAGCGAGCGGATCTCCTGCCTGTGGTGCCAGAGGTTGAAAATATTGTCCCCTGATCTTCTTTCAATTTTGAGTGTTGCCTAGTGACATAGATTTAGGCATTTTCATGCAACGTCACCTACCATGTCTCAAAACCACTACTTCCTTCCTGACCATCCTAGTCTGCGGGAAGTCTATGACAAAAATGATTTGCGCCTGCTTTTACAAAACGGCGAACTAAGTCGTAGCGACATGGTGCTCGACGACGAAACAGGCAAGGCCCATTTTCTTGGCGATCTACTCGCAATGCCTTATTCAGAGACTGACCGTGCACCCAAAAATGATACGCCTTCCACCCCGGTGACCAGTCTGCCACGTTCCATTGAATTTCGTGCTGACACCCCACTACTTGGACCGGAAGCACGCCTATTTGACGAACCCGATGATGAGGACGAATGGTCCGAACAGAAGGAAGAGCAACAAAGGGAGGAATGGCAACCATCGAGCGAGCATTCTCCGTTGCGCGTAGAAGATGATTTATATTACGTAGGGCATCCAAGTTGGTTTGCTTATCCAAAATCTCTTTTGTTCTCCCTACTCTTCATGGCGGTTGCCGTTTTTTGTTACCAAAACAAGTACGGTATCGAGTGGTTAATACTCACCGGCTCCATTGCCGCATTGGCACTTGTTTTCATTTCCTTGGATCGTGCGACCACGACTTATTTTATCACCAAACGCCGAGTCGAAGTGGAGTTCGGTATTATAGGTCGTAACTCTCGGGAAGCTCGTATAGCGGATATTCGAGCCATTGATGTTCGTCAGAAAGGACTCTCTGCATTTTTTGGCATGGGGACTGTGGACTTCGACACCGCCGCCAACCAGGGCACCGAGGTGCGTTTTATTAATGTGAGCCGTCCTCATGATCTCAAGCAACTCGTGCGACAACTTCAAGCTTAAAGAATGCTGTCCGTATAGAGCTTCTTACCTAAGTACAAAAAAAGTTTATCAATCTTCCAAGGATAATCGCACCCATCCGTGATGCCATCCGAATATCTCATGAGTGCCCGTGATCCAGACTACGTTTTTCTGCTTGCAGCGCTCGAACGCTATGAGCGCCCCCTCATCCACTATGCGTTCGGGATTGTAGGAGAACTAAGTCAGGCTCGCGATGTCACGCAGGAGGTTTTCATCAAACTCAGTCAAAGCCTACCTACTCTCGATCGAGAACGCATTGCCCCCTGGCTCTTCACCGTTTGTAAAAATCGCGCGCTCGATCATCAACGAAAATATCAACGTCTGATTCCCATGGATAACGAAATCCTCGATCTGGAAACCTCAAATTCTCCTGCCCCATCTGCCGGCATCGAAGAAGAAGAACTCTCACAGCAACTAAAGCAGTGGATGAGTCAATTACCCGACAAACAGCGAGAGGCCGTAAGGCTTAAATTTGAAATCGGACTCAGTTATAAAGAAATCAGTGATGCTTTAAAAACCAGTATCGGCAACGTCGGCACCCTCATCCACTTAGGTGTCACCGCGCTTCACGAGCAATGGCTCGCTGCTGAAAAGGTCTAATGCTCTTTTGAATCCTTAAATTACTTTCCCCATGAACCCTGAAAAACTCACAGCCTACGCGCTCAACGAACTGCCGCTCGATGAAAGAGCGGAGCTAGAAGCGTTGATCAAAAATGATCCTGAATTGCATCAGCAGGCAGAAGAAATGAAAGCCTTCTGTATCTTACTTGATGATCAGGTTTCCATCGATGAAGAGGACACACTTACAGGCTCTCAACGCCAAAGTGTGCTGCAAGCCTTCCAAAAGGAACACAAAATCATCCATCCCTTCTGGAAGCATCCAGTATTCGTTAGTACCACAGCTCTTGCTGCCTGTATTGCCGCAGCATTTGTACTGACTTATACCCCAACAGCAACCGTCACTGAATACGTCCAAAACAATGCTGACACTACGAATGTCACGATTACGAAAGCCAAGAGACAAGTGGCGGCGACTGATGAATTAAAGTCAATTCAAGTGCTTAAGGCAGTGACTGTTGATGACAAAGCATTGACGGAAAAGGACATTAAATTGCCAGCGCCATCTGCGATGCCCACGCTACCCCTGAATACATCAAAGCCATCGATTGCGATTGGTAATGCGACGTCGTCTAAGGATGCCGGTATGGGTATCGGAAGTGGTTCCAATAAAGGACAAGACGGTCGGTTTGCCGATGCGAATTCAACGGCATCATCCGTCTCCCTTCCTGACTCTCCTGTCAAAAAAGCAACTGAACCCACAAATGCTCTTAGAAGAAAATCTGACAAACAATCAGTCGATTATCTCGCTGGTGGTGGCGTTTCACTTTCCAATGGAAAAACAGTTCAGCCCGCGATTCCTGGACAGCGAGCAATGCCACGACTGAACACTTTTGATAATTATGACATGCCTGAAATCCCCTCTCGCAGAGCGCGTGGTGGCTTTCTTGACGATGTAATCGTGGATGCTGATAAATCCACTGCGCCACACGATCCCACTACCAATGAAACCTATGCGCCCATCAACGAGAACACCTTCATTTCGGTAACTCAGGCACCACTATCCACCTTCTCCATCGATGTCGACACCGCGTCTTATGCGAACGTGCGTCGCTTTCTCAATCAAGGACAAAGGCCCCCCGCTAATGCAGTGAGACTGGAAGAACTCATCAACTACTTCCCCTATCCTTCCTATGAACCCCCTGCCGACGACAAGCCCTTTGCAGTGCATGTCGATATGGCGGAAGCCCCTTGGAACCCCACTCACCGGCTAGCTCGAATCGCACTCAAAGGTCGCGTCTCAAAACAAGATCGCGGTGCGGCGAACTTTGTTTTCCTCGTAGATATTTCAGGTTCGATGGATCAACCAGACAAACTACCTCTTGTGAAACAATCCCTTCAAATGCTCACTGAGCAGCTTGAGGAAAATGATCGCGTGGCCATCGTCACCTATGCCGGTCAAAGCGGTGTCGCGCTGAAATCTACCACGGGAGCTCAAAAATCACGCATTATTGAAGCTATTAACAATCTTCATTCCGGTGGCTCCACTAATGGAGCAAGCGGCATTCGTCTCGCTTATGAACAAGCCACTCAGCACTTCCAACAAGAGGGGGTCAATCGTGTTATTCTCTGCACTGACGGAGATTTCAATGTCGGCATAAGCAATCCTGACGAACTTGAAAAACTGATCAAAGAAAAAGCCAAGAGCAAAGTCTTTCTCAGCGTCCTCGGTTTCGGCACTGGCAATCTCAAGGATCACACCATGGAATCCCTCGCCGACAAAGGAAACGGAAACTACGCCTACATCGACTCCCTCAGCGAGTCCCGCAAGGTTCTGGTGGAACAGATGGGCGCCACGTTAGTGACCATTGCTAAAGACGTGAAGATTCAGGTCGAATTCAATCCAGCCCAAGTGCAGGCCTACCGTCTCCTCGGTTATGAAAATCGGGTCATGGCCAAGGAGGACTTCAACAATGATCGCAAAGATGCCGGTGAGATCGGGGCCGGACATACCGTGACCGCACTCTATGAGATTGTTCCAACCAACATCAAGTTCCCAGACGGACATTCAATCGTCGATGATCTCAAATACGCCACCAAACCCGCGCTTCCGGTAGCAGCGCCCTCCGATACCCCTGCTCCGTCCTCCGAAACAATGACCGTCAAACTTCGCTACAAAACGATTGATAGCGACAAAAGCGATCTGCTTCAATTCCCCTTCACCGATAAGGGTAAAAAACTGACGGATGCACCCCGGGACTTTCAGTTCGCCACCTCGCTCGCTGGATTTGGCATGTTGCTTCGCGACTCTCAACACACCGGCGAGCTTACTTGGGATACGGTACGCAAACTAGCTATCAGTGGCAAAGGCGAAGACGAACTCGGATATCGCGGCGAATTCATCCAACTCATCGAAAAAGCCCGCGGGCTGACAGGGCAAACGAAGGAGAGAGAATAGTGATTGGTTGAGAACTGATCGATTTTCACTGGCTCACCCCTCATCCCTTGTTAAGTATCCCCTCATAAATCCCTAAATCTCCATCCGAAAAGCAGCAAAAGACCACCTGAATCACTGACGATTTCTGCTTCATAAATTCACGAACTTGAGTGACTGCAATCTGAGCGGCTTCCTGTATAGGGAAACGGTAGAGGCCGGTGGAGATGCAGGGAAAAGCGATGTTTTTCAATCCTGCTTGCGATGCCAGTTGCAAGGAGTTTCGATAACAAGACTGGAGCAAGGCAACCTCATCCGCATGGCCGCCCTGCCAGACTGGTCCCACGGTGTGGATGATATACTTGGCAGGCAATCTGTAACCCTTGGTCATTTTGGCCTGACCTGTCTCGCAACCGCCCAGCAAGAGACATTCCTGCGCCAACTCCATTCCCGCCGCACGGTGAATCGCCCCGTCCACTCCGCCTCCACCCATCAAGGAATTGTTGGCCGCATTGACAATGGCATCGACTTCCAAGGTCGTGATATTTGCTTTGATGGCTTCCATAGTTTCATGAGGGGGACAGCTTTCTCATGTAGCATACCATAGACACTTCTATCAAGAAAAATGCTTACACGATGAGAGAGCTACTCAATTTGCGACGATTTATACAGGTAACATATTTATCATGAAACGACTTCTTCCTCTCTTCTTTTTCGCAACTTCACTCAGTGCCGCTGAACCCTTAACCCTAAAGCTTTGGCCGCAAGGAGCTCCTGAAAAAGAGGGTTTTAAAATGGAAGCGGAAAAACTCATGCCGCCAAAGGATGATAATGATGTCGCGCGAGTGACCAATGTCACAGAGCCTACCATTACGATCTACAAGCCCGAGAAACCCAATGGCACGGCAGTTTTAATCTGCCCTGGTGGTGGTTATTCCATTCTCGCCATTGAACACGAAGGTTCGCAGGTTTGTGAGTGGTTGAATTCTCTTGGCGTCACTGGAGTTCTTCTTAAGTATCGGGTGCCGAAGCGTGATGCCAATGATCCTAGCAAGGAACCATTGCAGGACGCGCAACGCGCCATGGGGTTGATTCGTCATCATGCCGCGGAATGGGGTATCAAGCCTGACCACATTGGCATTCTCGGATTCTCTGCTGGCGGTCACCTTACAGTAATGACCACTCTACATCCTAATGAGCGAACCTATACCCAAGATGCAGCTCTTGATGTCGAAGACGCCACACCGAATTTTTCCATTCCAATTTATCCAGCTTATCTCACCGTTAAAGGTGACGACTTCCATCTCACCCCAGAAATAAAAGTCACAACGAAGTCCCCTCCCATGTGCCTCGTTCACGCCAACGATGACAAGCTCAGCGCTTCTGCCAGTGCCCTGCTTTATCTAGAATACAAGAAGCTTGGACTCCCCTCAGAACTCCATATCTACGCCAAAGGAGGCCATGGATTCGGAATGAAGAAAAGTGGTAATCCCGTCAATGATTGGACACAACGAGTCGGTGAATGGATGAAAAGTATGGGGCTACTAGGAGGCTCATAGGATCTTGCTACAAGGTATTCACGAATGCCTTGTGGATATAAGCGAGCTTCCTCTTTTTTTGGACGATAACACCGTTCGGCGCCACCCCATCTCAATATCGAAGCTATTTTGCACGCGTCCCCTACAAAATATCCTGCTTAATCGACAACTCCCCTTATGGGAGCTGATCTTTAAAGGAGGAAGCTGAGTAAACGTCACGTCACAAAAAAACGCAGACTCTTTCGAGACTGCGTTTTTTAAAAGGGATGGAAGTTCGATTAGCGAGAATACAACTCAACAACGAGCTGCTCATTCACAAACACTTCGATTTCTTCACGTTCAGGCGCGCGATTGACAGTGCCAGTAAGTTTATCGCGATCCACGGTAACCCAATCAGGAATTACAACACCTTGTGTAAGATCAAGGAAGCGATTGGCCAGTTGCTGAGAGCGAGGACTGCTCTTCACCGCAACCACATCACCTGCTTTGATAATTGCACTGGAAATATTGACGCGATGACCATTAACGGTGACATGGCCATGTCCAACCATCTGACGGGAAGCAAAGCGACTATTGGCAAAACCCATCCGATAAACCACGTTATCGAGACGCTGCTCAAGCAATTGAAGCAAAATCGTACCGGTTACACCTTTGCGGCGAACAGCTTCTGCGAAGAAACGACGAAATTGTTTTTCAAGAACACCATAGGTGTGACGAAGCTTTTGTTTCTCAGCAAGAGCAATACCATAATCAGACAATTTGCGACGCGTATTGCGTGCTCCATGCTGCCCCGGAGGGAAATTGCGCAACTCAAGAGCTTTTGAGGGACCAAACAGAGCAACGCCATAACGACGTGCGATCTTTTCTTTAGGACCAGTATAACGTGCCATAACAGGTAAAAATAGATGCTTGAAGAGAGTTTACTAGACGCGACGGGCTTTAGGTGGACGGCATCCATTATGCGGAACTGGAGTTACATCCTTGATGACAGAAACTTCAATACCAAGAGCTTGCACAGCGCGAACTGCTGATTCACGACCTGAACCTGGACCATTGAGACGCACTTCAGCCTCTTTAAGGCCATGACTCATTGCTTGACGACAAGCATCTTGAGAAACCACTTGAGCCGCATAAGCCGTAGCTTTACGAGAACCCTTGAAGCCCATTTTACCAGCCGTAGACCATCCAATGACATTACCATTGCGATCAGACACACTTACTTGAGTGTTATTGAAGGTTGCCGTTACATGAACAATGCCAGCGCTGACATTCTTACTGCCCTTGGCTTTGACTATTTTAGCAGCTTCAGGCGCACCTTCAATGCTAAGAAAGACGTCATTGATCGTCTTTTGCTTTTCTTTTTCAGAAAGCGGAGCAGTAGACGCGGCAACCACGGGAGCAGACGCAGCAGGAGCGGCAACCACGGGAGCGACCTGAGCAGGAGTTTCGGATTGAATGGCAGCCTCTAATTCAGCTGCGTCGGGGATGATGTTATCTTCGGCCATGATAGGATACTATAAAAAATTCAGTCTCGGACTACACCTTGCCTGTCTTGGCGTTAGGATTGCGTGTCACGCCAACGGTCTTACGCTTACCCTTACGAGTACGGGCATTGGTTTTAGTGCGCTGACCACGAACCGGAAGCCCACGACGATGGCGAGTGGCACGGTAACAGTTAATGTTGGCAAGGCGCTTCATATGAGCACCAAGCTCACGGCGAAGATCGCCTTCAACCACGATACCTCTTGATGCAACCACACGGCTAATTTCAGCAAGTTGCTCATCGGTAAGCTCACCCGCACGAATGCTCGGATCAATTCGGGTTTCCACGAGGATCTTTCTCGTTAAAGACGGGCCAATGCCGTAAATATAGGGAAGTGACGCTTCGATGCGCTTCTCATTAGGGATCTCAACTCCAAGCAGACGTGCCATAAACAGTTACGATAGAATTATAGGTTAACCTTGACGCTGTTTGTGGCGCGGGTTTTTACAGACAATACGGACAACACCCTTGCGGCGAATAACGCGGCAGGACTCACACAAACGTTTAACTGAAGGGCGAACTCGCATGATAAATAACGTTGATAAAATAAAACGCCGCAGCCAATTTAGCGGCGGAGGGGTGATATGTTTAGCAAGGACTAACAATCATGCAAGGGTGAAGTCGTCTTTTTTTGCAAGTTTTTCTGTTGAATCCTATGGTTTGGAGGCAGCCTGAGGCATCAAGCCAATAGTGATCGATTTTTCTTTGCCAAGATATTGCTTGGCCAATGCTTCGATCTCCTCTTTTTTTATGCCTGAAAAATCGTCGATCAATGAGCGACACCAATCAAGTCTGTAGGGCTGGGCTTGAGCGTTTACCAACACTCTGGTCAGCCAATATTTATTATCACGACGCATTTGCACTAACTGTTGCATCTGTGGTTCCCGAGCCCGCTGAAATTCATCATCCGTGATACCCGAAGAAATACCTTGCGCGATATTCAAAAACATTGGCTTAACCTTTGCCACCTGCTCAGGCTTAAGCGTAGCCATGGCTGTCATGTAACCATATCCAGGGAATGTGTCACTTGCGACATGATAGCCCGCGGGACTGTATGTTTCCCCAAGCTCTTCGCGAATTTTCAAGCGCAAACGATCATCAAAAATCTCCCCCAATAAGACAAGGCGTCGAGTGCGCTTGATGTCAAGCATGTCTTCGGTAGGCCAATATGCTAAAGCATAAGCGCGTGGAATTTCAGTAACAAATGTGAAATCCTTGTCCCTAATTCCAGTGGGCATGGAAACCTTGCGCGCCTCTGCAAAATCCTGTTTTTTAGCCATCCGATCAGGAAGTGCTCCAAAAGTGCTCATAAGAGACGCAATAACTTTATCTACATCGACATCGCCTATAACGGAGATTTCCAAATAACTTTTTTGCAGTGCTGGGGTGAGCCACATCCTAAGTTCAGCCAAATTACGCGACTCCATAATTGCACGTTTTGGAAAACTAAATCGAGGGTCATCTTTGTGAATAAAGCCGATGACTTGATTTTGCATCACACCTTCCGCTGTATGCTCAAGCTCTGTGTAAATGGCATCAAGATTTTTTTTGAACTGGCGATCCGCCTCCTCCCTGTAACCAGGCGCCGTTAAGTAGGCGCACATGAGTTGCACCTGAGAATTGAAATCTTCAGGTGTTGTCTTGCCACCAAGTACAAATGAGTCATCTCCAACAGAAAAGTCCACGCCCACACTTTTACTCGCAAAGATACGCCTTAAGTCGTCAACGCTATGCTTTTCCAATCCAGCGCCATGAAATACACTTTGAGCATAAGGAATGATGCCAGGCATATCCAAAGGCGCCTCCAATTTGCCTCCACCAAAACTAACCAAGATTCGAACACTGTTTTTCTCGAAGTCCGATTTTTTGACATTCACACGAACCTGATTTGCAAACACCACTTGTGTTATTTCTAAATCATTGACCTCATGACGTGAATCGACTTTCCCAATTTTACCTATATTCGAATAGGCAAACGCAGAGTCTTCGTGCCGCTTCGGCGCGGCGACCTCTAGTTTTGCGCTATCATGATAAACAGCAAGTAGAGCATTACTAGAGTCATCAAGCTTGATGTTTCCACCCATAAATATTTGGATATCCTTACTCTTCCAAGAATCTCTAAAGGCCTCCAGACAATCCTCGATCTTAACGCTAGCAATCTCTGCTTCTACACGCTTAAAATCGTCCGCGGGATCTGTGAAAACCTGCTCTGCCCCTAATGCTCGAACTAACCCATCAGCGAGGTCGCTATTTTTACGCGTATCCTTCTGCTCCGCCCGCAGTCGCGCACCTTTCAAAAACGTGGCTTTAGCCTCTTCAAATTCAGACTTGGTATACCCATGTAACAATGCTCGACGAAGCTCTTGTTCACAGAGACTTAATGCCGCCTTCCATTGCTCAGGTTTACATTTGGCATAAACACCATTGTTCTCAACAAATTTGAACATCTCATAATTATAACTTTCCGCTTCCATCAACGGCGAATTCTCTGCTTTTGCCAGTTCTGAAAAACGCTGATTCAACATGCCATCAGCTAAAATGCGAGTCATTTTACGGCGGCGATGCGCCACACTATCACTATCCTTACTTGCTTCAGATATTGTCTCAATACTAATATCCGTTGCGGCCGCTTCCATTTCCGTATGAAGCATTGCGACGACTCCTCTTCCTTTTACAAGCTTACCTAAATTCGGATCAATGGAATCACCACGGCGCTCTTTGACATCGCTAAAATGTGATTTGATCAATTTCTCAACTAACGCGACATCGACATCCCCTGTAACTATGACGACTGCACGCTTAGGGGTGTACCACTTGTCATAGAAATCTTGAAAGCGAGCCCTACTCATGGACTTGATCGTTTCATTAAGTCCAATCGGCATTCTCTTTGGAATAATGGATTCCGGCATCGCAAAGTTATATCCAGCTTCCATAACTCGAGTTTCCACGGAATCACGCGCCAATTTTTCGCTAAGGATCACGCCACGCTCTTTGTCAATCTCAGCCTGCCCTAGTAACATACCGTCAAGATCGTCACGAAATAACTGCATCCCCTCCGTAAGCATAGCCTCATCAACTCGTGGCATTTCAAGTTTATAAACAGTCTCCTTGAAGGAAGTATGCGCATTGGTGTCTGCGCCGAATCCCATTCCAAGTCTTTGAAAACGCTCCACCATCGTTCCCGCTGCAAAATTCTTAGAACCATTGAATGCCATATGCTCCAAAAAATGAGCCATTCCTTGCTGGTCATCTTCCTCCATCAATGAACCTGCATCTACAAAGAGCCGAAGGCTGGCGCGCCCGGGCAAGGGGAATTTATTGGGGTAAACCACATAACGAATACCATTTTCGAGTTTACCGAAAACTGCATTACGGTCAGGTTTAAGATCGCTCTTTTCATGGATCCAAGTTTCAGCATTCGCCGATAAGGTCAGCAGTCCAATCGAGGCTATGGCCACCATGCATGTAGAGTGATACGGATTTTTCATAGGCGAATAGTAAAAAAATGATGCCGAATTAATGATCTAATAATTTTATGAGCAAACTAAGACAGTATTCATCATCGTTTGTTTCAAATTGATTTTCCCAGTTGAAAGAAAACCAGCCGATTTTCACGTGCAACCTCGAACGCTTAACTCAGCCAGCTCCGATCAAGAATCACATCAAATCAACGTGCCCTTCCGGGTCTGGTTCAATAAAGCCTTGCGCAACGAGAAAATCATCCAGCACGTTGAGAGTGCTTTGATAGAAATCAAACGACACATTAAAGTTAAAAAAACCGTGCCCTTGTCCCTCATACGACAGGAAGTCACACTGATTCTTTTTCTTCTTCATCTTGTGAGCAAAGTTAGCGGACGATTCGATGGGGAGGACCCTATCATGAGTGCCGTGAAAAATGACAGAAGGAGGTAAGCCTTTAGCAATGGCCCCCATGAGATTTGCTTTCTTAGCTTGATCAGGAGTGGCGAATCGATCAAAGCCGAAACCTTTCTTCGATGTGTCCAACACTGGGTTGAACAGAGCAAGCGCATTAGGCGCGCATGAAGTGTTACCATCTTCCCCCGGTTCATCAAAGTCTTTTAACATCGCAGCCGCCGCTATGATGTGCGCACCGCCACTGCCTCCCGCTCCGACAATCTTGCCCTGATTAATACCCAACTCAACGGCGTTTAATCTCAACCATCGCATGGCAGAGCGCGCATCCTGCATGGCCTCCACTGGTGTCGCGCCATGTCTTACTCCTACCCTGTAGTCAAAAGCCATAGCCATCATGCCACGAGATGCAAGGTACACACAGTGCGGGGCAAACTGGCTGACAAGCCCATTATCCCATCCGCTGCTATAAAAAAATGCAACAACACTCTTTGGATACGTCGGAGCCTTACTGGCCTCCGGTTCCCATATAAAAACAGGCAAGTTAATACCATTTACTGTTTTATATGTCTCTTCACGAGCAGTCTTCAAAAGCTCGCGATTGCGATCAATCAAAGGTGCTTTGGCGAGTGTTTCTTCGTTGGACTGCATTTAAAAAAAGCGAACATGACAATCGAGAGATTCCCACGCTCAGCAAATACTTTTACATTTGCATCTGATATTGACCTGTTTTCGTGGTGTAAATCTACCCAAAATCAGGTAGCTAGTCTCTCTTATGCCTAGTTAATTTGGCTTTATTAACTCACGAAAGTCGTTGTATGCCTTTTGCGTTCTACTGATACAATGCTAGCCTAAAAAACATGAGATTTGCCGCGTGCCTCACTGGTCTTCTTCTTCTTCACTCTCCGCTCAAATCAGCGGATGAATCGAATATACGTCGTGATTTAGACCGCGCCTATTCTTCATGGCGAGATGCCATTATCGCGCATGATATTTCTGGGTGGCAAAAAACTACAGCCACCTACCGCCAACTGCTGACTCGTAATCTCATTGTAAGTCAAAAACAGCCTTTCCCTGAAGCTATGTTTGATTTGCCTATCAGGCCGCCAGAAACCAATACGCTGCGTTTTATCAAATCAGAGGTCAAGAACGATACTGCACACCTAATATATTTTGGTAAAGTTGATGTAGGACTTGTTGAGTCAGACGAAATCCCTCAATCCATTCTCATTTTAAAGTTCGTTAAGGAATCTACCGTATGGAAATTTGATACGACTCGTATGGTAACTCTAGCCAATGCCCCAGAGGTATTGGCAGAGCTAACATCAGGCGGTAACTCCTCGTTCATAAATGAACCCGTCTTCAACCCAAGCGGCATTGTGCCTGTCACCGCAAAACCCTGCCCTCAACCAGATCGAATTGGCGTTTTAAGAGTCGTTTCATTTGGATATGAAGCGCAAGCAACCGTTAATGGCTATGAAGTGGCAACTGTGCAAGATAACGCTGAGGAACATATCATCATTGGTGGCCTTAGGAACGGCGACAACCCGCTTACACTAACTGTAAAACAAACGCCAATCCCAGATGGTGCCAAGCGAGTTCTTGAACTTGATGCTCTTGTATTAACTGGTAGCGAAAAAAATCCGACTTATCACGTATTCAGTTGGAGAGCAGAAAATCATCCTTCTCCAGCGGTTGCTAATCATATTATTAATGTTAGTCGCCTCACGATGCGCGAATAAATATGACCTGCGTTTGATAAAATCATAGACGCGTTACTTGCCAAGCAATCCCTGAAGCAAGCTTTTCCCTGCGTCCTTGAGTAAGTCTTTAGCATCATTAAGCAGGCTATCCATATCAACCTCAGGCTTTGACAAACTACCCTTGGATTTGAAGGGTAAGACGATGCGCATTTTATCATCCATCAACGTGGTGCCGAGCACACCCAAACCGACTGATGCTAGGCTTTCACCATATTTTGCACTGAGCGCAATTTTTGCACCAGCAAGAAGTTGCGCGCTCAAGTCTTCGCTTAAGATCAGTTTGGCACGTACAAGATGCATATCTTGTTGGGCGTTGAACCAACTTTTCTCCAGTAGCGTGATTTCGTATTGAGGAAAAACAAGTTTAGTGTCCTGCTTTATAAAAAGTTTACCGCGAACTTGATGAATTTTTGTACTCGCATCTTCTTGAAGAACGCCGCCCAAAGCAATACCTCCAAGCTCTAAGCCGTAATCATTCAATTTCTTAAGGTCCTTCTTATCTAACTGTTGTGTAAGCAAAGCACCGCCAACTAGACCTCCTTTTTTTACCTTTACCTCAAGATTAAGATCAGGACTCCATTCCCCCGTGTTCTCATCAAAAGGTCTCATTGATCCACTCCCGGTAAGGTTGAAGTTTGCAACTTGGTCTTTCTGGTTCTTCTCTTCGATGCGTATGCCTCCTTCAAAATAAAAACCACAACGGTTGTGATTGACGAGGTCCGTTGGAACTACATCGATGCCTTTGAGTTCGAATCGGACATTCTCGAATGTTATCTTTGAGCCATTTTTTTGACTCGTAACTTCCATTTTGGCATTTTTCATGCCCGCATCCTGAACCGTGAGAGAAATACGCATATCTTCAGCTTTAAAGGGCGTGTTAGTCTCTTGCTTAACCTGCTCCGTTTTCTGCTTATCAGACTGCGTAATTTCTTTCTCAATCAACGAAATATCATTTTTTAATGGTGCCTTAAAAAGCCCTTGTAACGTGCTTACGCCATTGTCATCGACTTCAGTTTTTGCAGTTAGATCAAGTATCTGTAGCTGCGATACATTAAGGCGACCACGAATGACATCTTCCAAAGCCACTGCCAAAATCACATGATTTGCCGCGATCAAAATGTTTTTTTCATCCAAGGCGGCCCTTTGCGAAATGGGTTTGCCGACTTCTCCATCACGTATGGAAAACTTTATCCCCCGCAATTCAACGCTGGCCGGTGAGCTGAAGAGGCTGACACTTGTACTGTCTAAACTAACACGGCAGTTCCATTGGGCCTCCAATTTTTTGATAATAGAATCGCGTTCAAATCGACTTTTTAGCCATGCTTGACCGATTAACACCCCAGCCAAAACAAGAGCAATCGGTACAGCAATAAAAATAAGCGCCTTTTTCTTCATAAACCCAACATACTTCAAGGTTTTCATCTGAAAAGTCCACAGTTCATCAGTCCACTAGTTGCACATAGGACTAAGACGTTTCACTATCAAGGAATGAGTGAGAACATTAGAGTCCGTTTTGCCCCGTCACCCACAGGCTATCTTCATGTCGGGGGTGCTCGCACCGCTTTATTTAACTGGCTTTTCGCACGACGACACGGCGGAAAATTCATTCTTCGCATTGAAGATACGGATCAAGCCAGGAACACCGATGAAGCCATGAAAGCTATTTTTGAAGGTCTTAAATGGCTGGGGCTGGATTGTGATGAAGGCCCAGAGACTGGCGGTGATTATGGCCCTTACTACCAAAGTCAAAGACAAGACATCTATGACGCCTATATGAGTAAGCTAGAAGCAACGGGGCGTGTTTATACAGAAGAAAACGGGGCGGTGCGTTTTAAATTCTCCCGCATCCCCATTGTCATTCCGGACCTTGTCTGCGGCGATGTAACGTTTGCCGCTACAGAGGAGCCGGACATGACGCTGCGCCGGCCCGATGGTAGTTACATTTTTCACTTTGTAAATGTTGTCGATGATATTGAAATGCGTATCAGCCACGTCTTTCGCGGTGAAGATCATCTCTCTAACACTTGGAAGCACATTGATTTATACCATGCCTTCGGAGTTGAGGCTCCACGTTTTGGTCACATCCCTTTACTTCTAAATCCTAGTGGTTCAAAAATGAGTAAACGCGATGAGGGCGCCAGCATCGAAAGCTACATTCAAGCAGGCTTTCACCCCAATGCCGTCTTCAATTATCTCTGCCTCCTTGGTTGGACACCTAAAACCGAAGGCGAATTGATAACAAGTGAGCAAGCGTCTCAAATATTTGATATTTCAGAAATCCACCATAGCAATGCGCGGTTCGATATGGTGAAATGCAAATGGTTAAATCAGCACTATATGCGTGCGCTCGATCCTGATGAACTGGATACCTTCGTTCGAAAAGTAGCTCAATTAGCCCTTCCGACAACCCATTGTGATACTAAGGAAAGCGCTTTGTTGTGGCAGCTTCAACAGCTCAATCTTACAACGGTTTCGCCAGCCGTTTCTTCCGCCGCCTTCCAGAGCGTGAAGGAAAAGGTTTCTCTCGCCACAGAGTTCGCTCCATGGGTCCATTTTTTCTTCCGTGATGATTTTCTCATCGATGAGGAAGTGCGGACCAAACTTACGGCTATTCCTCAAGCTGCCTCCCTTCTGACTGCGCTGCATCACAGTCTAAAGAATGCAACGACATGGGATGAGACAAACATAACAACGATAGTCACGGAAGTGGCAGCGGAGCAGAAAGTTAAACCAGGCGCCCTTATGCCTTTGCTACGTTTTTCACTCAGTGGTCAAACTCGTGGCCCCGATGTGAAAATCATGATGAACATCCTCGGTCAAAACAGCACTACGACACGAATTGAACGCCTCATAACCATTCTGTCATAGTCATATGCCAAAGCCATTTTACACGCTCGATGATCTTCGCCATTGGGATGATCTTTCAGGTACGTTTGAACCACCAGCAAAACTTGCAGTCATTGGTGACCCCATCGCTCATTCAAAGTCACCTCAAATGCACAATCCAGCACTAGTAGCTCAAGGTATTGCTGCTCAATATATCCGCGTGCAAATTCCAACTGGTTGTGTACGAGAATCGCTACAGTTATTTGCGCAACATGGTTTCCTTGGGGTAAATTGTACCATTCCGCATAAGTTTGAGGCCTTATCTGTCATGGACACCACTGATCATTTGGCCATGCAATTAGGTGCCGTCAATACCGTAGCCATTCGCAACGGTAAATTAATAGGATACAATACTGATGGCCCCGGTTTTCTCCGTTCCGCTGCGGAAGCTTTTGGTAAGGAAGTGCATGAGTTGAGAGTGCTGGTTATCGGTGCAGGTGGTGGTGCAGGACGTGCGGTGGCCATGCAATGCGCCATTGAGAAGTGTCCGGAACTCGTATTGGTAAATCGCACTTTTGATAAACTTCATGACCTTGTAATCGCTTGTCACCTGACTTCATCTTCTACAAAAGTTATTCTAGGTGAATGGTCCAATGAAAAACTCAAATCCTTGCTTGGAAATGTTGATCTCGTGGTAAACGCCACCCCCCTTGGAATGAACCAAGGAGACAACCTTCCCTTTGATCCGAGGCTGTTAACCAACAGACATCTTGTCTACGACATGGTGTATCGCGGTGAAGGAGACACTTCATTGATCGAAGCTGCTAAATCTGTTGGAGCCAAGACTTGCAGCGGCTTAGCCTTATTGCTTCATCAAGGCGCTCTGTCATTTCAGCATTGGTTCGGTAGCCCTGCGCCTTTTGAAGTCATGAAAAAGGCTTTATTTGTCAAAGATTGATTTTTCCCCTTTGTCTCCAACCTTGAGGTAGCGGTAATAAACCTCGAGCATGAGTGTACAAAATGCTGTGGCCTGAATTTTATCGCCACCTGCCATAGCACTGCTATGCGACCAGCTACCATCTTTGGATTGGTTTTTTAAAATTTCAGGCTGCGCTGTGTCATTCCAATACTGCCATTCTTCTCCACCATTTTGAAAGAAAATTTGTGAGTAATAATACCAAGAATAAAGCAAATGCCTAAATTCACCTGAATATATTGGAGGCTCCTTGAGAAACATTTCATGAGCAAATTTAACACCTTTCCTTGAAGCAGCGGACTTGTTTGTTGCCAGCATTTGCAGGCCAAGAACGCCTGCGCCAGTCAATCCCCATTGGTGATATGCCGCTTCACGATTAGTTGTGCCATAGCCCCCATCAACAGTTTTCACACTGTCAATATAATCAATCACATTCGAAATAGCAGAATGCAGACCTTCAATTTTAAGGCTGGTTAATTTGGCCGCTTTGAGCGCCTGATACTGCCAACCCGTGACCGACAAGTCATCACGACTGTTGCCATAAGTACCTAATTCTGAGTTATAACACCAACCACCTGTTTTGCGTTGGCTCTCAATAATGACCTTTACGCCGCCCTCAAACGCTTCTCTCATGCCGGGCAATGATTTATTCCCCAGTCTGGCCAAAATATACATTTCACCTAAAGCATAAGTAGCTATGCCATGCTCATATACGGCCCCATTTCCAGTGGTGGCTTCTGAAAAAAGTTGATGCGGGTTCTTCTTCTGTAACTCGATGAGATACATAATTCCCTTCATAACCGTATCACCATATATCGGAGAGTCCGGTGTCTCACAGCGCCCAAAATAGCACAGAAGCGCAAGTCCTGTCATGGCGCCTTTACTGTTCTCACCCCAAGATCCATCGTAATTTTGCTTGGTTTTCAAATATTCCAAAGCAGAGCTGACAGCATTCTCACACTCAGGCAATCCTCCGTTTTCTTTTAGCTTCAAAAGTCTTTCAGTGATATCACAGCGACTTCTTAATGTCGGAGGCAACGCGTTAAGAGGGTTAACCTTAAACACCTTAAGCATATTGTTCACTGTATGAACTTGCGGTGTGCCCCCCACGGCAGATAACCCGCCACCGAATCCACCACTCGACTGCTTTACCTTCATCAAGGTGCTAGCCTCAGGTAATTCAATGTTTTCAAGTGGTACGTCTGGTAAAGCAATGCTCGCGGTTGTCGAATTGCTCACCAAACGCTTCAGAGGCGTTTGACTATTAATATTTAGTCTCTTCTTCTCGAGTGATTGATAAGCGAGTTGCTGCGATGCCTCCTGACGCTGAAGGTTTACGGCACCCGAAATAAACTCCACTTTCTCTTCCTTAACGATCGTCTCAACAATGAAATAGGCTGCAATAAGTATGCCAGTGTGAATCAGCAAGCTCAGCATGAAGGATCCACCTCCTACTTTGCGCCAATAGGTTACGAACGCGTTTCTTTCAATTGCTGGCGTAGGTGGCACATAATAAGTGTCAGGAGTGTAAATTGATGGAACCTCATACCTCGTCTGTATTGGCACAATTAATGGTTCAGAGTATGCAGGTTGCGCGTATGCGGGCATTATAGGAAACGCCATCTCCGGCAGACTCGATCCTGATGATTTTGATTCGGCCTTCGATTTCAGTATTGACTCTTCATTCGAAATATAGGAATATTGATTATTATTCATTATATTATTATGGGTAAATACTTTGTTTGGATTACTTTCCATGCAAAGCTATAAACGTGCCATTTACGCTTGTCTATCATTAAGAAAGCTTAAACTGTTACATAATCGCAAATTAACTTAGCGATATGTTATTGCATATAATAGAGCTGGAGAAGTACGATCAATGGTTAAGCTGTTGTAAGCGAGCGCTTTAGCCTCAATCATAGTTTTGTGCAATTATCCATAGCAACTCCCTTCATAATTATCACGCACGGCTCTTTGCTCAGAGCATGCCTTGAAGTCTAGAATTC
>VFKY01000063.1 GCA_009885275.1 Verrucomicrobiota bacterium
AGCCATTGGCGGGACCGGGGGCAATGCCGAGACGATCGGTAAGTCCTGCTGTTTTCAGTGCACGCAAGCCATCCCAAACTATTTCGCTGCTGTAACCGGTGTTATCGGGGTTGTGAAGCATGAGCAGATCGAACTTGCTGGTATTGCAGCGCTCCAGAGATTTCTCCGTGGCCATGCGCAGGTAGCTGCCATACTCTTCTGGCTTGTGCAAGCCGGGTTCGGTGAAGCGGGGATACCCTTTTGCGCCGGCACGAAGTCCACCGTAAAAATCATGGCCGACGATTCCGACGAGACAGTAAGTGTCACGATCGATACCTTGAAGAGCTTGTCCCAACAAACTATCGGCACGGCCGGCACCATAAACATCGGCAGTAATAAAAGTACGGGTGCCTTTTTCATAGGAACGACGCACCAGATTGAAGTAGCGCTCGTCATCGAGTGCTTCGCCGAAATGCATGAAGCGTCCGCCGCTCCAAGTGCCAAATGCTGTAGTAGTCAGGTCCATAGTCAGATAAAGTTGAATTGTTACGATGTAATAACGTGCAGTCAAAGCCGAAGCTCTGTGCCAATTTTGCGATGATACGCTCGACGCTTGTGCTGTGCGTTACTTTTGTTCTTCTTCCTCGTCGTCATCCATCGCGGTAGGTAACGAGTCTTCATCTGAAGATTCATCTGGAACCTCCGCCGCTTCTTCTTCAAGAGGTGCCTCTTCAGCGGGTGCCTCCGTCTCAACTGGCTCAGGTGCTTTGCCGAAGTTCTCTACTTCTTCCAGAGTCGGAATGGCATCTTGTGCACCCTCGCGTTGAGTGGCCAGTGCACCGGCAATGTTGGCTTTGCGAAGACTACTTAGAAGATTACAAGTTTGCGCCCAATACACCGCAAATGCACCGGCAAAGGAATCGCCTGCGCCCACCGTGTCCACAACCTCAACAGTCGGCGGTGGAACTTTCAGGGCTTGTTTGGCGCTGAAGGCGAAGGTCGGTTCTGCCCCACGCGTAATAATGAGTGTGCCAATGCCAAGGTCCGCCATTTGTTCGCGGATGGCAGGAGCTTCCTTGGTGCTTTCGACATTTTTCCCTAAAATCGCTGCCGCTTCGTATTGATTCACGATCAAGAAATCAATCGGCACCTGACCCCAGGGGAAATCGGGGCTGACCGGTGAGGGATTGAGGATGGTTGTTTTTCCCATTTCATGGGCACGCTGTAAGGCATAGACTACGCCTTCGACGGGGCCTTCAAGCTGGGCGAGCAGGACATCTGCCTGATCGATCACGTCAGTGCGCTCAGCAACAAATTCGGCGGTGACATACCAATTGGCACCCGGAGAGACTACAATGGTGTTCTGCCCTTCATCATCCACCGTGATATAGGCACGACCAGAAATGACATCATCGAGCGGTTGGACATTAGAAACGTTGATGCCTTGCGCTTGAAGTCCTTCGACATAGGACATGCCGCCACCATCATGGCCGACGCAACCGATCAGATTCACTGCCGCACCTTGTCGCAGAGCTGCGATGGCTTGGTTGGCCCCTTTACCGCCGAAACGGATATTTAGATCAGTCGCAGAGACTGTATTACCCATGGTTGGCAAATGAGGCACATAGAGCAGAGTGTCCAGATTCAATGACCCGAGGACAGTGATGACGGGATTGGCGATGGGTTCAGACATAAGAAGTGGAATTTAACGTGTGGAAGAATCGTTCTATATCAGACTCCGTTCTTTGTCGTCAATGAAATCAACGGTTTAGTTGAAGGCCCCCGGGGGTTCATGATCTTCATGTCGACTCCTTCGCAAGACTCGTGAGGATTGGTTTGAACTTTTTATAATCAAAGGCCATGATGTCCTTTAGTTTGCCAAATCGACCTTCCAGACATCATGACTTACACCGAACTTCACCGTCTCTATCATCTTCCTTTCTTTGATTTGCTTAAGCAATCTCGCGCGGTGCATGAGGAAAACTGGCCTGAACGTGAAGTGCAACTTTGCACGCTATTAAGTATCAAAACCGGTGGGTGCAGCGAAGACTGCGGCTACTGCGCCCAGAGCGCTCGCTACTCCACAGGATTACAGGTGGAAAAACTATTGGGGCGCGATCAGGTCATGGAAAGCGCTCTCGCGGCCAAAGCCAATGGTTCGACCCGTTTCTGTATGGGAGCCGCCTGGAAAGGCGTGCGTGCCGGAACGCAAAAATTTGATCAGGTGCTCGATATCGTGCGCGATGTCAGCACGCTTGGTATGGAAGTCTGCGTCACCCTCGGCGAACTCGGCGAACAAGAGGCGGTCATGCTTAAGGAAGCTGGCGTTACGGCCTACAATCACAACATCGACACCTCGCCTGAGCATTACGCAAACATCGTCACCACGCATAGTTTCGATGATCGACTTCGTACGATCCGTCATGCGCAAGAAGCGGGCATGAGTGTCTGCTGCGGCGGCATCCTCGGTCTCGGCGAAGGCGTCGATGACCGACTCAAGATGCTGGAAGTGCTGAGCAACTTCAATCCACCGCCGGAAAGCGTGCCGATCAATTCCCTTATGCCGATCAAAGGCACGCCGATGGAGAACAACGAGCAGGTCGATGTGTTTTCACTTGTCCGCGTCATTGCCCTCACCCGCATTGCCATTCCTAA
>VFKY01000142.1 GCA_009885275.1 Verrucomicrobiota bacterium
CCCACCGAAAGGCAACTCACCAAATGGTGGTCGCCTGAAGGGGAAGAAGGCACCATGCGCGATCAGGCTATCAAGCGTCGCATCATGCCGGAAGAGTTTGCTCAAATGGTACTCTTTCTCGCCGCTGACGATGGCGCGGCCTGCACCGCCCAACAATTCATGGTGGATGGCGGTCGTTTCTAGATTCATCATTCCAGTGCATGGACTGGTGAAGCTGGTGTCGTATAAATGTATTTCTTTAGTCCTAATCCAGCGAAGGATTGATATTCATAGGCATGAAGTTGCTTATATTTTCTCTCATCATTGCGTTCAATTATCGATTGTTCGCTGTTGATTCATTGGTAGTTGATAAGCTCAAAAGTCAGGAAACGACTACAGCGGCGAACACAATTCTTTTTTACGGGAACTCGATGGTGGAGCGCTTGTTGGAGCAGGGGGACTTGGAAGCGTATTTGCAACTGGCGCAATCCAAGGCTGATGTGCATGTTCGGAGTCTGGCTTGGACCGGTGATGAAGTAGGGTATCGATTAAGACCGGAGGGATACGTGGAGCATCTTAAGACCTTGCTTGCCAAGTGGCCTGCGGAAACGGTGGTGCTTGGTTATGGCATGAATGAATCCTTTGCTGGAAATGCCGGTCTAATGGACTTCCGTAAGCAGTGGGAAGCCTATCTCAAGGAAATCAAGCGACTCCATCCGCAGGCAAAAGTGGTGATGTTATCCCCCGTCGCCGTGGATGTAGCTCGACATTCCAATGTCGAGAGTCAGGTAGCAGACAAGTCAGGGGACGCTCGTCTCGACATTGGAATGTCGAGCTACGCTAATACTCGCAACATTGACATCGCTGCCTACACGCATGTCATGGCGGAGATCGCCAAAGCGCATGACGCCCAATTTATCGATCTTTTTACAGCAAGCGCCGAAGCTTACCGAAGCTCTGTTGAGCCACTGACCACACAGGGTATTCATCTCAATGACGCTGGCAACCGGGCAATGGCGAAGATCATAGCCAGCGCCATGCTTGGGGATGAAAAAATGAATCTCGTAGATACTTCACGTGTTGCTGAAATCGCGAAGGCGGCAGCACAAAAATCTTCTTTTGTTGCAGACATTGTCCGACCAAAAAACGGTGTGGTTTATTACGGAGTGCGCAAGCGTCCCGAAGAAAATGCCGTGGAGATGCCTCGTTACCATCAACTCATCGACATGGCTGATGAGACCATTCATAAGCTTGTTAATAATCCAAAAACACAATTTGCTGATTTTCCTCGCCCCTCGCTGCCATCGTTGCCGGAAGGGAAGATCATTCCAGATCGCTTCAGTGGCGGCATCGTCAAGGTGCCGACCGAGCAACAGAAAGATATCACCGTAGCCGAGGGTTACAGTTTGAATCTCTTTGCCTCCGAAGCGGACTTCCCAGAGTTGAGAGCGCCTGTTCAGATGGCCTTTGATGCCCGGGGCCGTTTGTGGGTGGTGACGATGCCTTCGTTTCCTCATACCCTGCCAGGGTCGACGCCGCAGGATAAGATTCTCATTCTCGAAGATACAGATCGCGATGGTAAAGCCGACAAGTGTACCGTATTTGCCGATGGATTTGACGCGCTCGATGGTGTGGCGTTTCACGAGAAGGGCGTCATTGTTTCTGCACAACCACGTCTTCTTATTTTAAAGGACACGAATGGTGATGACCGGGCTGATACACAAACAGAATTGCTCCGCGGGGTGGATGTCACTGACTCTCATCACGGGGGAATGGTGGAAACCGATCCTCTGGGGCATGTCATCTTTTGTGATGGTGTGTTTCATCGCTCCCAGTTTGAAACGCCATTCGGAGTGGTCCGCGGTATTGATGCCACGACGTATCGGATGAACCCTAACACCGGTCGCATCGAGACGGAGTGGCAGGGGATGACACCGAATCCATGGAAAGTTTCTTACGATCGCTATGGCAATATCTTCCAGCGTTTCGGCGGTGGTCATGTGCTCGATGGGCTGGCTCTCACTTGGACACCGCTAGGGGTGTATCATCCTTATGGTAACGGTACGGTGGTGAACTATGGCAAAGGGTCTGCGCTCAGTGTCATCTCTAGTCCAAATTTCCCTGATGCCTATCAGCAGGGCGTCGCTTCTGCCACTTTGCTCGGCACCTACTGTGTTTCGATATCGAAGCCGAATGCAGAGGGTGGCCCCATCATTGGTACGGATCGTCTTGATCTCCTTACTTCTCAGAATAGTGCATTTCGCCCGGTTGACTGTGAGTTTGGTTTAGATGGAGCCTTGTATGTCTCCGATTTCTCCAGTCGCATCATCGGTCATGCCCAGCATCCCATGCGCGATCCTCAGTGGAATCACACCTGTGGTCGTATCTGGCGCGTGGTCTCCAATGCGAAGCCTGTGGATAAAGATTGGCCGAAGATCGAAGGTGCGAACGTGTCTGATCTTGTGTCGCTGCTAAATCATCCGCAGAACATCATTCGTCAGCATGCTCGCATTCAATTGCGTGGCATGGGAGACGATGTGGTTTCCGCATTGGACAATTCAAAACTGGTTTCCGAGCAGGCGACATTGGAAGCGCTTTGGGTGCTTCAATCCAAAGGACTGGTGCGTCCGGCATGGCTTGCCGGGTTGTTGAAATCGAATGATCCCATGTTTCGTAGTGCCGCAGTGCAGATGATCCGCTTTCAATCTGCTCAATTACCAGAGGCTTTGGCGATGCTAACCCTTGCAGCAAAGGATCCGCATCCTCGTGTACGCATGGCGGTGGTAAATACGATCTCGCATTTACGTGCCAATGGGCAGACACAATTTGATAATGCTTTGAGCAGTGTCATTGCCAGTGAAGCGCCAGTGAAGCAAATGCTTGATGACTTAAAGGCGGGTACAGTTCCGGTGAAAGGCCGTTCGGTTCCGGTATTGGAAGTGGCTCCCGAAACAAAGGTGAATCAGTGGGTTTTTCTTGGTGAAACTGGCAGTGCTGGTCCGGCTACCTCTGTGACTGCTGTCGATAAACAAAAGGGTAAAGCCGCACCCGTGAAGACGAAAACGTATCGAACATATATTGAAGCGGATGTCGCGCAGACTGCGTTACTGAGCGTCAAGCATGGCTATCTCGATATCTCTGCCAACGGAGTACAAATCCTCAGTGCGGATAGCCCCTTCAGTACAGAACAGCAGGTGCAGTTCGATTTGCAAAAAGGACTGAACATGATCGAAGTGGCCTTCCGTAAAGTGAAGCCAGTATTGCCCCCGGTCTTTGTTTACGATATGCTTGGTCAATCACTTATAGGAGCTCGCTTTGCCAGTGACGAAATTGAACTGAGAGCTTTCGCGACATCTTGGGATAAGCTGCATCATGATGACGC